>DASQWG010000189.1:0-2594 GCA_035640375.1 Actinomycetota bacterium | reverse complement strand
GGGCCGTTCACCTCGATCCGGGCCGGTACGCCTCGCGGGAGGAGCACGACGCCGCCCTGCTCGACGAGCTCAGGGGCGCTTCGATCGACGTCGTGTGCCTGGCCGGCTACATGCGGATCCTATCGCCGCCGCTGGTCCGGGCGTTCTGGGGCCGCATGGTGAATATCCATCCCTCGCTGCTCCCGGCGTTCCCCGGGGCCCACGCCGTCCGCGACGCCCTGGCCTGGGGCGTCCGGGTCACCGGCTGCACGGTCCACCTCGTCGACGAGGAGGTGGACCACGGGCCGATCCTGGCGCAGGAGACGGTGGGGGTCCTGCCCGACGACGACGAGGAGACGCTCCACGCCCGGATCCAGGAGGCCGAGCACCGCCTGTACCCCCGGACGGTTCGGGCCCTCGTGGAGCGCCGGGTCCGGCTCGAGGGACGGAGGGCCGTGGTGAGGTGAGCGACCGTCTTCCGGTCCGCCGGGCGCTCGTGTCGGTCTCGGACAAGGCCGGCCTGGCGTCGTTGGCCCGCGGGCTGGCCGAGGCCGGGGCGACGCTCGTGTCGACGGGCTCGACGGCCGAGGCGATCCGGCAGGCCGGCGTCGAGGTGACCGACGTGGCGGAGGTTACCGGCGTCCCCGAGATGCTGGGCGGACGGGTGAAGACGCTCCACCCGGCGATCCACGGGGGGATCCTGGCGGACCGGACGAACCCCGCGCACGTCGACGAGCTGCGGCGGCTGGGGATCGAGCCGTTCGACCTGGTCGTGGTGAACCTGTACCCGTTCGAGCGCACCGTGACCTCGGGCGCGTCGCCGGAGGAGATCGTCGAGCAGATCGACATCGGCGGGCCCACGCTGGTCCGGGCCGGGGCGAAGAACCACGCCTCGGTGGCGGTGGTGGTGGAGCCGGACCGCTACGACGAGCTCCTGGCCGCGGTGGCCGACGGCGGGACCACGGTCGAGCTCCGGACCCGGCTGGCGGAGGAGGCGTTCGCCCACGTGGCGGCGTACGACGCGGCCGTTGCGGGCTGGTTCCGCGACGGCGCGGACGGGCCGCCGTCCTCGGTGACGCTGGGCCTGGAACGGGTCAGCACGCTCCGGTACGGGGAGAACCCGCATCAGCCGGCCGCCCTGTATCGCCAGCTGCTGACCTCCGGTCCCCTGGGCGGCGCCGAGGTCCTCCAGGGCAAGGAGATGTCGTTCAACAACTGGCTGGACGCGGACGCGGCCCGGACGCTGGCGTGGTCGCTGGAGGAGCCGGCCGCGGTCATCGTGAAGCACACCAACCCGTGCGGTGCGGCCGTGGCCGACACGATGGAGGGCGCGTACCGGGCGGCCCTGGCGTCGGACCCCGTGTCGGCCTTCGGCGGCGTGGTGGCCTTCAACGCCGAGGTCGATGGCCCCACGTCGAGCGCCATGGCCGACGTCTTCACCGAGGTGGTGGTGGCCCCGGCGTTCACACCAGACGCGCGCGAGGCGTTCGCCACGAGAGGGAACCTCCGGCTCCTCCGGGCCCCCCGCCCGGGAGCGGGACCCCTCGACGTCCGACCGATCGAGGGAGGGGCGCTGGTGCAGGAGCCGGACGCCGTGGACGAGCCGACGAAGGCGTTCACGGTGGCCGGTCGCCGTGAGCCCGAGGCCCCCGAGTGGGACGACCTCCTCCTGGCCTGGCGGGTGGCCGCCAGGGTCCGGTCGAACGCCATCGTGCTCGCCTCCGGGCGGGCCACTGTGGGGATCGGCGCAGGGCAGATGAGCCGGGTGGACGCGGTCGACATCGCCTGCCGGAAGGCCGGGCCCAGGGCGCGGGGGTCGGTGATGGCCTCGGACGCATTCTTCCCGTTCCGGGACGGGATCGACCGAGCGGCCCAGGCGGGGGTCCGGGCCGTGATCCACCCCGGCGGCTCGGTCCGGGACCAGGAGGTGCTGGAAGCGGCCGACCAGCGTGGCATGGCCGTCGTCCTCACCGGGACCCGCCATTTCCGCCATTGAGCCTCCTCCAGGCGTTTCCCGCATAGCCCCATTTGTCCTGCCTTCCAGCCCGGGGATATGCTCGCCTCGGCTTGAGAGCGGGCCCGCCGGGTGGGAGCGGGCCCCCGACCGAAGGAGGGGGCGATGCGAGACATCGTGCGCAGGATGGGGCTGCTCGTCGCGGTGCTGGCCCTGCTCGCCGCGGCCTGCACCCGGGAGGAACCGGAGCCCCAGGCCCAGGGCGACCAGGGCGAGGCGGAGGGCCAGGCCCAGGAGCAGGAGAGCCTGCTCCAGGTGGTCCAGGATCGCGGCACCTTGCGGTGCGGCGTGAACGCGACCGTCCCGGGGTTCGGGTTCGAGACGGCCGAGGGCGTCATCGAGGGCTTCGACATCGACTTCTGCAAGGCGTTCGCCGCGGCCGTCTTCGCCACGCCCGACCCCCAGGAGGGCGAGCACTTCGAGCTCGTGCCGATCGACGCGGACTTCCGATTCACCGCGCTGCGGGACGGTCAGTACGACGTGCTGGTCCGCAACACCACCTGGACCAGCAGCCGGGATGGCACCGAGGGCGTGGCGTTCATGCACCCGAACTACTACGACGGCCAGGCCATGATGGTCCGGCGGGGCGACTTCGAATCCA
>DASQWG010000188.1:0-2469 GCA_035640375.1 Actinomycetota bacterium | reverse complement strand
GCTGCGGCTCGATCCCGAACCGGGTACGTGCCAGGTGCTCGGCCAGGACGCGAGCGTTGTACCGGAACCCGTGGACGGCCGCGGAGGCGCTCGGCCGCCCGTACTTCTTGAGGCCGATCGAGCCCTGGGTGATCGACCCGGCGAAGAATACTCCCGGCGTCGTGGCGCTCTCCCAGTAGGGCGTCTGGGCCGGCAGGCGGTTCTGGTAGAAGGTGGCCACGCCGAGGTCCGGGAGGTCCCGGAGCGGCGTCCCGAAGCCGGTGGCGGCGATGACCCGGTCGGCGTGGAACACCAGGTCGCCGGGCACCGTGGTGCCCGTGCACGACACCCGGAACCCGTCGGCGACCCGCTCGATCCGCTCGATGGCCGCGTCGATCACGAAGGCGCCCCCGCCGAGGGCGTGGTCCTCGTAGGGCTGGAGGTACCGGGCCCGGGCCGCGGCCACCGAGGCCAGCACGATCGAGAGCTTGGCCGGGCGGGGAGAGGCCAGCACGACCTGGCGGGCCCAGGGCAGGAGCCCGTCGGCGACCTCGAAGCCCGAGTTCCGCTTCCCGACCACGAAGACCTTCCGGTCGGCGTAGGACTCCGGCGAGTCGATGTCGACGTAGTGCGGTACGTCCTCGATCCCGGGGATGTCGGGTTTCCACGGCTCCGTCATCCCCACGGCCACGACCAGGACCCGGCACCGATACTCCCCGTCCGAGGTCGTGACCACGAAGCCGTCGCCGTGCCTCCGGGTGGACTCCCACCGGCAGCCGAATCGGACCCGAACCCCGGCTCGCTCGGCGAACGCCTCGATCCCGCGCTCCATCTCGGCGCGTGATGGGAAGTACGACGTGCCGTCCATGAACTCGGGCACGAGCCCCCGGTGCTCGTCCTGGTCGGCCAGGAGGCTGTTCCAGTCGTACCACTCGTACTCGCGGGCCTTCCGATCGAACGGGGCGTATGGCTTCGACCAGGTGATCAGGCGCTGGAAGAAGGGGAACCGCCGGAACATACCGGCCGGCCGGTCGTCCTCGGACAGGAGCGCGTGGCCTACGCCGAGGCGCGACAGGGAGTAGGAGACCTGGAGGCCGCCGGGGCCGCTCCCCAGCACCACGACCGGATACTCGCCCGGAGGGAAGGGCCGATCGACTAGCTCTGCCACTGGATCGTGGCGCGCAGCCGGCGGGCCTCGGCCTGGAGCATCCGGAACAGCACCTTGGGATGCGAGGTCAGGAACGGCTCCACCTCGGAGCCGGGGAGCACCAGGCACCGCATCGGCCGGCTGGCCACCACGTCGGCGGTGGGCGGCTCGCCCAGCAGCACCGAGACCTCGCCGAAGAAGTCGCCCCGTCCCAGCGTGGCCAGGTCGCGTCCGTCCACCCGGACCGCGGCCTCCCCGTCGAGGATCACGTAGAAGTTGGAGCCGGCGAGGCCCTGACGGAGGATCCGCTGGCCCTCCGTGAACATCTCCTCCTCGAAGGTGTGGGCCACCGACTCGAGCTGGGGGCGACCCAGGTCCGCGAACAGGGCCAGGCCGGCCAGCATGTCGACGACGTCCCCCGCCACGGTCCGAACGTTACCCGCCACCCGGCGGCCCTGTCGATTCCGTCAGCCGATCGTCCGATGGCCCATGTCCCATTCGCGCGGTTCGGCGCGTGGTTGAAGGTGTCCGGGGCACCTGGTATGGTCCAGCGCGAACTTTGCCCGGCCCACCGGCCGGCCCGAGCCGCGACTCGGGGGGAGGCGGTTGACGGTACGGAGAGTTCACATCGCCCTCGCCCTCACGGCGATCCTCGCCGGGGGGCTGCTCGCGGACCCCACCTTCGCCCAGAGCACCGAGCAGAAGCTCGAGGAAGCCAAGCGGCGAGTCGCCCAGCTCGAGGCGGAAGCCCAGCGGGCCACCGAGCGGTACGAGGAAGCCCACGCCGTCCTGGTGCGGACGCAGGAGGAGATCGAGGCCACCCGGGCAGAGCTGGAGAGGGCTCAGGCCAGGATCCTGGGCCTGGAGGAGGATCTGGCCACCCGGGCCCAGGAGGCCTACAAGCTGGGGCCGACCAACACCTGGCAGCTCCTCCTGGAGGCGGAGTCCTTCACCGAGTTCTCCGACCGGCTGGTCTACCTCGAGCGGCTGGCCCAGGACGACGCCGACCTGGCCACCCGGGTGGCGGTGCTGGCCGAGGAGCTCCGTCGGCACCGTGAGCGGATGGCGAAGCTCGAGCAGGAGTACCAGGCGGCGTTCGAGGAAGCGCAGCGGCAGAAGGAGATCGTGTACGACCGCCTGGAGGATGCGGAGGCGATCCGCGAGAAGTGGGCGGATCAGCTGGCCGCCGAGCAGGCTGCCGCGGAAGCGGCGGCGGCGGCCGCGGCCGCAGCGGCCACCGGCGGGGGCGGGGCGCCGGGGTCGATCGGCACGGTGGCCGGGGAGGCCCTCCAGGCGTGTCCGGCCCCCGGAACCTCGTTCACCGACACGTTCGGGGCCCCTCG
>DASQWG010000187.1:0-7571 GCA_035640375.1 Actinomycetota bacterium | reverse complement strand
CCGGCCAATCGCACCCGGCCTCGACCCGTCCTGGGTCTACGCCATCAACCGGTTGCCGTACACCGATGTCCTCTTCGGGCGGGACGTGGTGTTCTCCTTCGGGCCGCTCGGGTACCTCTTCTTCCCGCTCGACATGGGGTCGAACCTGCTGCGGTCGGCCGTCCTGTGGGTGGCGGGCCAGGCGGTGATCGTGGCGATCGGTGTGCACCACGTCCGCCGGACCCGACGGCTCGAGCCGCTCCTGGCGTTCGGGGTCCTCCTCCTGGCCGCCGGCACCGTGGGCCAGCTGGACGAGTACCGCACCCTGGTTCTCCTGGGGCTGGCGCTCTCTGTGGCGCCGGGGGACGGGATCGCGTGGAGGGTGACCACCGCCTTCGCCGCGGTCCTGGCCGGCGTCCTGGCCTTCACCAGGCTGTCGACCGGTGTCGCCGCGGTGACGATGCTCGCGCTCCCGACGGTGGTCTGGCTGGTCCGACGCGACATCCGGTTTCGTGAGGCCCTGACCTTCGTGGCCCTTCCGTTCGTGGCGACGGTGGTGGTGCTTGTCGTGCTCCTGTTCGACTCGCCGGGGACGGTGCTCT
Organism: Actinomycetota bacterium; assembly: GCA_035640375.1. Lineage (GTDB taxonomy): Bacteria > Actinomycetota > UBA4738 > UBA4738 > CALAEC01 > CALAEC01. Next base: position 6,990 of record DASQWG010000187.1, on the reverse strand, counting down.
CGTGGATCGGCGCATCGCTCGAGTACACAGGCGGTTACTCCGAATCCATGTCCTATCCGGGCCCGGGGGTGTTGCCGGTGCTCGCGGTGGCGGGCGTGGCCGTCTTCGTCGTGACCGCTGCCGTCCTGGCCCGCCGTGCCCCGGCGGTCACCCCGGTGGCCCTGTCCTTTGGGGCGCTGCTGCTGCTCGGCCTTCGGCACGGCGTCGTTCGGCACCACGCACGGTTCGTCCCCCCGATCGTGCTCGGCGCCATCGCGGCGGTGGTGCTGGTGGCGGGGACCAGGCGGGCGGCGGTCCAGGGGGTGGTTGCCGGCGCCGTCGTCATCGGCCTGGCGCTGGGGGCATCCGTGGTCCCCGAGTGCTTCTGCCCATGGCAGCCCGAACGGCTCGGCCCGGCGCGAGGGTGGACCGGGCTGGCGTCCATGATCCGGCTGGAGGAGACGCGCGAACGGCTGGCGGCGGAATCGACCGTGCGGCTCGCGGAGGATCGCCTCCCACGCCCGTACCGCGACGCGGCCGGCGACGGGGCCGTGGACGCGATCCCCTGGGAGATCGCCTTCCTGCCGGCCAACGACCTGCGGTGGCAGCCGAACCCCGTGATCCAGACGTACTCGGCGTATACGTCCTCGCTCGACCGCAGGACGGCGGACCACTTCGCCTCGGCTGCCGCTCCCCGGTCGCTGCTGGTGCAGTTCGTGGAGATCGACGCTCGCCATCCCATGCTCGTGGCCCCGGCGATGTGGCGCACGATCCTCGAACGGTACGAGCCGTCGGGTCTGCCTCCCGCCCGCGGGTCGTGGGGCCAGGTGTCGCTGTTCCACCGCCGGCCTCAGCCCGTGGACCTCGGGCCCCGTTCGATCGCGACCACCTCCGCTCGGATCGGTCGGTGGGTCGAGATCCCCAGGTCCGACGGGCTCGTGTTCGGGTCGATCCGTATGGAGCACGACCTCGGGGGACGGCTCGCACGCCTGGTGTACCGGGTGGACCCTGTGCTCCTCGACCTGCGGCTGCCCGCTGGCGGAGTCATCACCGCGCGCTTCCTCCCGTCGACCGCGGAGAACGGCCTCCTGCTGAACCGTCTTCCGATGACGCTGGAGGAGCTGCTCGGCCTCTATGCCGGCCCACCGCCCAGGAAGCTGACGGCCTTCCGGATCCGGGGGCCCGGCATCGGCTCCTTCCAGCAGGAGTTCGAAGTGGCGTGGTCCGAAGCGGAATGGCGCGGTTCGTCGGAGGCCGCTCGATAGCCTAGACTCTGGCGCTCGAAGGGTCCCGTCGCATGAGAGCCTCGATCGTCATCCCCGTCCTGAACGTCGAGCCGCAGCTGCGGCAGACCATGCACCGCCTCGTCCAGCTGAAGGGTGACCCTCGGCTGGAGCTCGAGATCATCCTGGTGGTCGACGTGCCCGATCCGGCCCGCGAGGAGGAGGCCAGGCGAGAGAACGACCGCATCGCCTCGGAGATCGATGCGAAGGCCGTCTATCGGATCGGGGAGCGCGGCTTTGGCTCGGCCCTCCGGTTCGGCTTCGACCACGCCACCGGCGAGGCGGTGATCCCGTTCATGGCGGATGCCTGCGACGATCCCGGCGACATCCCTCGGCTCGTGGCCCGGCTCGAGCAGGGATGGGACGTCGTGGCGGCATCGCGGTACATGCGGGGTGGCCGCATCGTCGGAAACACGATCAAGCAACGGCTGTCCCGCCTCTACGGATGGCTGGTCCGCATGGTGGGAGGTCCCCACATCCGGGACGTGAGCAACGCGTTCAAGGCCTACCGCAGTACCGTGCTGGAAGAGATCCCGACCGTGGCGGGCTCCTTCGACATCTCCGTGGAGCTGACGGTGCGGGCGCATCAAGCCGGCTTCCGGATCACCGAGATCCCCACGACCTGGATCAACCGTGAGCTGGGCCGATCGAGCTGGCACTTCAGCAAGGAGCTGCGGCGCTACTCGCGGTGGCTGTGGCTGGCCGCGCGAGGGCGGAGGGGAACCCGGACGCCACTCGCTCCCCGAACGGAACGCCGGTGAGCCTGGCCGAGCGTCTCGAGCGCCGCGAGGGTTCGATCGCGGTGGTCGGGCTGGGACGGGTGGGGCTGCCGCTGGCCGTCGCGCTCGCCCGGGCCGGGTTCCATGTTCGGGGCCTCGAAGCCGATGAGCAGCGCCGGACCGCGGTCGAGCTGGGCAAGATGCCGTTCCTCGAGCCGGACGCGGACGGGGCGCTGGGTGAGGTCGTGGCCGACGGCCGGCTGGTGGCCTCGGACGACCCGGGCGAGGTGATCCCGCCGGCCGACGCGATCGTCCTCAGCGTGGGGACGCCGCTGGCCAGCGATCTGCGCCCCGACTACGGGCAGCTCCGGGCGGCGCTGGAGCGACTGGCCCCGCACCTGCGGCCCGGGCAGCTAGTGGTCCAACGATCGACGGTCTCGCCGGGGACGTTGCAGAAGGTCGTTCGGCCGTTCCTGGCCGGGCGCATCCCGGCCGTCGCTGGAGATCTGCTCCTGGCCGCGTGCCCTGAGCGGATCGCCGAGGGACGGGCCATGCGCGAGCTCGGGTCGCTGCCCGAGATCGTTGGCGGCATCGACGAGCGGAGCTCCGCGGCCGCGGCCGCCCTGTTCCGGTCGCTGGGCCCGTCCAAGACCATCCACATCACGGACCCCACCAGCGCCGAGCTCGCGAAGCTGTTCACGAACGTCTACCGCTACGTCAACTTCGCCCTGGCCAACGAGTTCGCGCTGCTCGCCGAGTCGTACGGCGCCGATGCCCACCGAGTCATCGGCATGGTCAACGAGGGGTACCCGCGGGCCGACGTGCCGCGGCCCGGCCCGGCCGGCGGACCGTGCCTCTCGAAGGACGGCTACTTCCTTGTCGAGGAGCTGAGCCTCCCCGACTTCGTCCTGATGGCCTGGAAGCTCAACGACAGCGCCCCGGCGTACGCCGTCCGCCGCCTGCAGGATCGGCTCGCCGAGCACGCGATCGGGGTCTCCGGGACGCCGGTGGCCGTGTTGGGTCGAACCTTCAAGCGGGACAGCGACGACGAACGCCAGTCGCCGGCGCTCCGGATCATCGAGCTCCTCCAGCGGGAGGGCGCGGAGGTTCGATCGCACGACCCCTTCGTGCCGGGACCGACCCTTGAGGAGGCGCTGGCCGGGGCCCGGGCCATGGTGCTGGCCACGAACCATTCCGCTTTCGACGACCTCGACCCCGCCACGGTCGCCGGGCTCATGGCCGAGCCCCGTGTCGGCATCGACTGCTGGGGCAACCTCGATCGCTCGGCGTTCGCGGCGGCGGGGATGGTGGTGTCGACGTTCGGTGTCGGGGAGTCTGCGTGAACCTGGTCACCGGGGGGGCCGGATTCATCGGGAGCGCCGTGGTTCGGAATCTCCTGGCGCGGGGAGAGGACGTCCGGGTCGTGGACGTGCGAACCGCAGAAACCGTGCCCCCGGGCGTGGAGTACCTCGAGGGGGATGTGGCCGACCCCGACACGTGCGCCACGGCCTTCAAGGGCGTCGACACGTGCTTCCACCTGGCGGCCAAGATCGGGGGGATCGGGTACTTCCACCGGTACCCGGCCGACATTCTCGACGAGAACAACCTGATGCTCTCTCAGGTGTTCCGCCGGGCCACGGAGTCCGGCACCAAGGTCGTGTACGTCTCCTCGTCGATGGTGTTCGAGCGAGCGGGCCAGTGGCCCACGCCGGAGGACGCCATCGACCGGTACCCCCCGCCGTTCTCGGCGTACGGGTTCTCCAAGCTCGTTGGGGAGTGGTACTGCCGGGCCTTCCACGAGCAGCACGGAACCCCGTTCGCCATCGCCCGGCCCTTCAACGCGTACGGACCCGGCGAGTACCCGGAGAACGAGCCGGGCCTGGCGCACGTGATCCCGGACCTCATCCGGAAGGTCCTCGGCGGGAGGCAGCCGATCGAGATCCTCGGCGACGGGTCCCAGACCCGGAGCTTCACCTACGTCGACGATGTTGCCGACGCCATCGTCACCATCGGGACGCACCCCGATGCCGAGGGGGACGACTTCAACATCGGGACGGGAAAGGAAACCTCGATCCGGGAGCTCCTGGACCTGCTGTGGGAGATCATCGGCCACGAGGGCACCCCGGCGGTGGTCTCCACCGAGCCCCTGCCGGTCGACGTTCGTCGACGGGTGCCCGACCCGAGCAAGATCAGGCGTGTCCTCGGCTGGCGGGCTCTGACCGACCTGCGCGAGGGGCTCCGCCGCACGGTCGACTGGTATCGCCGGGAGGCCGGGAGCTAGGGACCCCGGACGGCGACCACGAGCATCTGGCGACCGAACAGCGGCCACAGGAACCTGAGCGATAGGTAGGCACGGACCAGCGCGGTGCTCTTCGGGATCCCCCGCTGCTTGACCGTGTAGGGAAGGAACCGCGGGACCACCCGTCGGGGGCGGAACCCCTCGAGTCCGAGCGCCTCGATCAGGCTCAGGTGGGTGAGCGGGGTGTGGTGGTCGAAGTAGTCCCAGTACCGGCCGCCCAGGTAGCGGATGTTCGGCATGAGGACGATGAGCGTGCCACCCGGCCGGAGGATCCGACGGCACTCCCGCAGCGTGCGGAGGACGTCGACCTTGCTCGGGAGGTGCTCGAAGAAGTTCGAGGTGAACACCACGTCGACGCCGCCGGAGTCGATCGGAGCGAGGTTGGTGCTGGGGGCCTGCACGACCCGAGCGCCGCGGGCGTACCGCTCCAGGTCTGGGTTGAGGTCGACGGCGATCTTGTCCTTCGCCCGGATCGCGTTGATGAACTCGCACCTGCCGGCCCCGAGGTCGACCACGGTGTCCGTTTCCTTGACGTAGGGCTGGAACACCCGCTCGCACAGGACCGCCCACATCGCCTCCTTGAAGGAGACGTCCTCGTCGCTGAACCGCTCCCGATACAGGTGGGACAGCGCATCGGGATCGAGGGACTCCGGATCGCCTGTGGTCACGGCCCGTAGATACCGGTCGGGCCGCCGGGTGTCAATGAGCGGGGTTCCATCTTCGGTAGACTCCCGGCGATGAAGCCCCAGCTCCTGAGCATCGTGATGCCCGTCTACAACGAACGGGCCACGGTTCGGGCGGCCGTGGAGCGTCTCCTCAAGACGGACCTGCCGATCGCCATCGAGCTGGTGATCGTCGATGACGGATCGACCGACCGGAGCCTCGACTCGGTCGCCGACCTCGCCGAGCCTGGCCGGGTTCGGCTGATCCGGCATCGCCGCAACCGGGGCAAGGGCGCAGCGATCCGAACCGGGATCGAGGTCGCGCGCGGCGATGTCCTGACGATCTTCGATGCGGATCTCGAGTACGACCCCGCCGATCTCTCCGCGCTCCTGGCCCCCATCCTCGAGGGCGAGGCCCGGGTCGTCTTCGGGACGCGAGCCTTCGGGGCCCACACGGCCTACTCGTTCTGGTACGTGATGGGGAACAAGCTCGTCAACCTGTGGGCGAGCTTCCTGTTCGACACCTGGCTGTCGGACGTCTACACGTGCCTCAAGATGGCGCCCACGGAGCTCTGGCGACGGATCGATCTCCGGTCCGGCGGCTTCGGCGTCGAGGCCGAGACGACCGGCAAGCTCCTGGCCCGCGGGGAGGGCGTGTACGAGGTGCCGATCAGTTACCGCGCCCGGAGCCGGGAGGAAGGGAAGAAGATCCGGCCGACCGACGGGATGCGGGCGCTAGGGATCCTCCTTCGGATCCGGATGACCGGCCGATGACCCACCGCTAAGGGTCGTGGCCGAGGCCACGTCCGGCCGCGGCCCGGCGCGTTCGAGGGTCGTTCGATGGACGGTCGGGGTCGCGGCGACGGCCTTCCTCGTCTCGATCGGCACCCCGCTGATCGGCGTTCGGGTCTTCCACGGCGCCGACATGCTCCTGGACCGGCCGCCCTGGCAGGTAACGCCGCCCACCACCACGGTGGCCTCCAACCCGATCGTCGGCGACACCGTGAGCACCTTCATGCCGCTGCATGCCGAGGTTCGGCGTCGGGTCTTCGGGGGAGACCTGCCCGTGTGGACGGCGTTGCCGGGCGGAGGCCATCCCCTGGCTTCGGTTCCGGACGCCGGCGCCTTCGGGCCCCTGAACCTGCCGTATCTCGTGCTCCCCCTCTCCTACGCCCCGGGGTTGGCGAAGCTGGCAGAGCTCGCGGTGGCGATGGCCTTCACGTTCCTGTTCCTGCGGCGGATCGGGCTCGGGCCAGCTCCCGCGCTGTTTGGCGGGCTGGTGTTCTCGTTCTCGGGCTTCCAGGTGGTGTGGACGAACTGGCCCCAGAGCCACGTGGGCGCACTGATCCCGGCCCTCTTCTGGGCCGTCGAGCGGGCGCTCCAGGAGCGGCGGGCGGTCGACGCCATCCCGGTGGCGCTGGCCGCGGCGGCCATGCTCCTCGAGGGATTCCCCAGCGTCGCGGGGTACGCGACCCTGGCCGTGGGCGGCTACGCGGTGGTCCGGGTGGCGACCCGACGCGGCGTGGAGGCGCGTGCGTGGGCGCTCGGGGTGGTGGTCGGCGGTCTCCTCCTGGGGGTCGGGATGGCGGCGTTCCAGCTCCTGCCCCTGGCGGACCGGGCCACACACCTCGACCTGTCCTATCGGATTCAGCCCCCGGACTGGCACCTGCCACCGACCGCGTTGGCGACGGTGGCCATCCCGGACGCGTTCGGATCGCCCGCGGACGGCACGTACTGGGGGCCCCTCAACTACGTCGAGATCCAGTCCTTCATCGGAGCGTCCACGCTCGTCATGGTGGTGTGTGCAGCAGCGTGGCGGCCGCCGGGTGGTCTGGCCCGGGGGGCGACGTCGTTCCTGTGGGCCGGGGTCGTCGTGGCCGCCCTCCTCCTCTTCGTGGGAGCCCCATTCCTGACGCTGGCCCAGGCCACGGACCTGTTCGAGCTGAACTTCGTCGGCCGGCTGCGAGCGGTCCTGGGGTTCTTCCTGGCGGTACTGGCGGCGCTCGGGCTGGATGTGGCGCTCCGGGCGCCGCCCGCGACCGGCCGGG
>DASQWG010000186.1:0-2400 GCA_035640375.1 Actinomycetota bacterium | reverse complement strand
AGAATCGCTTCCCACCAGGATGCGGGTCGGCCGCAGCGAATCCTCGACGGCGCTGCCTTCACGCAGGAACTCCGGGTTGCAGGCCACCGTCAGCGCGCCATCGGAGCGCTGCCGGCCCAGGATCTCGCTCACCCGGGCCGCCGTGCCCGCCGGCACCGTGCTCTTCTCGACGACCACCGTGGGGCCCGCGGCGTGGCGGGCCACGAGCTCGGCCGACCGCTCGACGGCGATGAGGTTCGCCTCGCCCGAGGAACGCGGTGGGGTGCCCACGCACAGGAATGCCACGCGGGCGTGGCGGAGGGCGTCCGCCGGCTCGGGGGTGAACCGGAGCCGGCCTGCGTCGACCTCCCCGCGGACGAGCCCCTCGAGCCCGGGCTCGAAGAAGGGCATGCCGCCGCGCCCGAGGAGCTCGATCTTCTCCTGGTCGGCATCGGTGGACGTGACCTCGTTGCCGATGTGCGCCAGGGTGGCGGCCGTGGGCAGCCCCACGTGCCCCGCTCCGACGACCCCCACCCTCATCGCGGCCACCCTACTCGATGACCACGAGCGTCTGACCAGACTGCACCACGTCGCCGGGCTTGACCGTCACCTCGGACACCGTCCCGTCGACGGTGGCGGCGATGTGGTTCTCCATCTTCATGGCCTCGAGCACGCACACGACCTCGCCGGCCTTGATCTCCTGGCCCTCCTCGACCGGGACGCTGAGGATGGTGCCCTGCATCGGCGCGGCGATGGTGCCGTGGGCGTGTCCGTGGTGGTGCTGGGCGGCCGGGGGTGGCGCCGGACGGCTGGGCAGGGCGTCGCCCCAGACCCGAACGGGGACCCGGCGGCCGCCCACCTCGACCACCACCGTGGCCGGACGCGGCTCGATGCCTTCCTCGGGCTCGACGGCGTGGGCCCGCTCGACCGGGAAATGCCCCGCCGCCAGGGCACGCTCCACCCACTTCGTGTCGTGGCTGGCCTCCCGGAACGCCAGCGTCTCCAGGACCCACCGGTGGAAGGGAACCGTGGTGGGGATGCCCTCGACCTCGAGCTCGTCGAGGGCGCGAAGCATGCGGCGGCGGGCGGCCTCGCGGTCGGGCGCCCAGGCCAGAAGCTTGGCGAACAGCGAGTCGTAGACGCCGGGGATGGCGATGCCCTCGGTCACTCCGGCGTCGACCCGAACGAAGGGGCCGTCGGGCAGGCGGAGCCGGCGCACCAGCCCGGGCCCGGGGAGGAAGTCGGCGGCCGGATCCTCGGCGTTCAGGCGACACTCGATCGCGTGGCCCCGGAGGTCGGGGGTGAGGTCCACCTTCTCGCCGAGTGCTACCTCGATCTGGAGCCGCACCAGGTCTAGCCCGGTGACCAGCTCGGTGACCGGGTGCTCGACCTGGAGCCTGGCGTTGACCTCGAGGAACCAGAACGCGCCGTCGTCCTCGACCAGGAACTCGACCGTGCCGGCGTTCGTGTAGCCGGCCGCCTTCGCCACGGCGATGGCCGCCTCGCCGATCCGCGACCGGAGGTCGGCATCGACCACGGGCGAGGGGCTCTCCTCGATCAGCTTCTGGTACCGGCGCTGGACCGTGCAGTCACGCTCGCCGAGGAACGAGATGTTCCCGCGGCCGTCGGCCAGGATCTGCGCCTCGACGTGGTGGGCCCGGGTGATGTATCGCTCCAGGTAGACCTCGGGCCGGCCGAAGTACGCCCGGGCCTCCCGGGCCGAACGCTCGACCGCGTCCTCAAGGTCCTCGGGGCGTTCCACGAGGTGCATCCCCCGACCGCCCCCGCCGTGGGCGGCCTTGACGGCCAGGGGGAACCCGACACCATCGGCGATTCGCCTCGCTTCGTCCACGGTGACCGGCTCGGAGACGCCGGGGATCACCGGCACGCCGACCTCCTCGGCGGCGCGGCGGGCGGCAGCCTTGTCGCCCATGCGTTCCATCGCTTCGGGCGGGGGACCGATGAAGGTGAACCCCGCGTCATCGCAGGCCCTGGCGAAGTCGGGGTTCTCGGACAGGAATCCGTATCCGGGGTGCACCATCGTGGCTCCGGAGGCTCGGGCCGCGTCGAGGAGCGCCGGGACGTTGAGGTACGACTCCGATGGCGGAGGCGGGCCGAGGCGGTGAGCCCGGTCGGCCATCCGGACGTGCAGGGCGTCCCGGTCGGCATCGGAATACACGGCCACCGTGGGGATCCCGAGCTCGCGACACGTTCGGATGACCCGAACGGCGATCTCGCCTCGGTTGGCGATCAGGATCCGCGGCTCCGTCACCGGCACGCTCCCCGGGCGATAATCGATGCCCTCATGGGGCCGGTCAACACGTCGCGCAAGGATAGCCTGGCGCGCGCCGTTCGCGCGGCGGGCATCGAGGTTGCGCCGGTGTGGTTCGACGAGGTCGGCTCGACGAACGACGAGGCCCG
>DASQWG010000185.1:0-3392 GCA_035640375.1 Actinomycetota bacterium | reverse complement strand
ACGGACCGGGTCGGCCCCGCCACCCGCCACCCAGGCGTCGTCGATGAACCGGCCCACGGCCTCGAGGGCCAGGTCGAGGCGGTCACGGCTGACGTCGGAGAGATACACTCGCGCCGCTCCGCGATCGCGGGCCAGCAGGGTCTGCCAGCAGCCGATCGGCCCCGCACCCAGGACCACCACCGTGTCGCCGAGCCGGATGTCGGCCACCTCGATCCCGTTCAAGGCGCAGGCGAAGGGGTCGGCCACCGTGGCCAGGTCGGACGGAAGATCGTCCGGGAGAGGAATCAGATTCTTCATGGCGATGGGCGGCACCGGCGCGAGCTGCGCGTACGCACCCGGGTAGGGCGCGTACCCGTACAGCTCGTGGCGCTCACACAGGTTCTGGAATCCCTCGCGGCACCACCGGCACTCGCCGCAGGTCAGGATGGAGCCGAGAAACACCCGGTCGCCCTTGGTCACCCCGGCCGGCAGGTCGGCCTCGGGGCCCACCTCGACCAGGATGCCGACCGGCTCGTGTCCGAGGACCCACGGGGTGGGGGCTCCGGGATCCCCGTTGAAGAAGGTCCGCGCGTCGGTCCCGCAGACCCCGCAGGCCTCGACCCGGAGCAGAGCACCGGCAGGGTCAAGGGCCGGGTCGACCATGTCCTCGACCTTCACGACCTCGACGTCCTGCATCAACGCGGCCTTCACGACGCCCCCAGCTCCTCCTGGAGCGCGTCGAAGGCCTTCTGGGCCGGCCATCGCTCCCGCAGCACTCGGGACAGGGCTCGGGTGATCGCCTCAGGCGATCGGTGCATGAAGATGTTCCGTCCGACCGAGCAGCCGATCGCGCCCACATCGACGGCGGCCTCCATGCGGTCGAGGAGCTCCCGGTCGTCCACGCGGGTCCCCCCGGCCAGCACCACGGGGATCCCTGAAGTGGCCTCCACGAGGCGGCCGAGCTGCTCGCCGTCGCCGGGCCAGTTCGTCTTGACGATGTCCGCGCCGAGCTCCGCGCACAGCCGCACGTTGCGACGGAGGTACTCGAAGCCGTAGGCATCGGCCAGCGCCTCGACGGTGGCGTACGTCGTGGGAAACTCCGCCTCGGCGATGAAGGGCATCCCCAGCCGCTCGCACTCCCCGCCCACCCGCGAGAGCGTCCGGATCATGGCGGGCTCCGACTCGCCCGAGAGCGCCACGAAGAGCACCACGGCGTCGGCGCCGAGCCGGAGGGCCTCTTCGACGTCGGCGATCTGGACGACGCTGGGGCGGTCCTCGCCCGCGTTCGCCGAGGCCGACAGGAGCATGGCCAGCGCGGTTTCCCGAGAGAAGGCCGGCTCGGCCCGACGGATCATGCCCTTGCTCATCATGATGACGTTCGCTCCGCCGGCCACCGCCTCGGCGGTGCGTGCCTGGATATCTGCCAGCGGGTCGAGGAAGGTCGGCGAGGTCATCCCGTGATCGAGCGCGCAGATGATCGAGATGCCGAGGGGATCGATCACCCGCTTCATCCGCATCCGTTTCCCCACGTTCACGTCGACTCCTTCGTGCTCGGGCCGGGACCGCGTCGGACCACGGTGATCTCGAACGCGTCGGCCAGGTGGTGCTCGTGCGACAGCAGGACCGGGCGCCCATCCAGGTCGTAGTCCACCTGGCGGAGGTACAGCAGGAGGGTGCCGGCCGGCACCCCCAGGCGGGCGGCCAGCTCGTCGTCCGCGTTGGCCGGACGGATCGAGGCCACGCCCTGGCGCACCACGACGCCGATCGCCCGCTCCAGCACGTCGTAGACCGACCCCTCGCCGACCTCGTCCAGGAGGTCCGGGTGGTTCCCCAGACGATCCTCGGGGATCAGGTCCACCGAGAGCACCACCGGCTGGCCGTCGGCGGTGCGAACGCGCTCCAGACACCGCAGCGGCGACCCCACCTCGACGGCCAGGAGGCCGGCCTCCTCGGCGGTGGCCTCGGCACCGAACGTCCGCGAATGACGGGTGCCGGGTCGCATGCCCATGGACCGGATCAGGTCGGTGACGCCGAAGTTCACGTCGAGGTTGTTCTTCATGCGGAGGCGATGGGTCACGAAGGTGCCCGAGCCCTGGAGTCGGGTGACGAAACCGTCCTCCTCGAGCGAGCGCAGGGCGTCCCGGAGCGTGGCCCGGCTCACCCCCATCGAGGCGGCCAAGGCCGGCTCTGAGGGAAGGCGGTCGCTGGGCCGCCACTCCCCCGCTTCGATCCGCCGGACCAGGGCCTCGCGCAGGGTGGTTCGAACGCTGTCGCCCTTGGCGGTTCCCCCCGGCATTTGTCAGACAACATACGGGTTCGCGAGGCGACTGACAATTTGACATGCCGGAAGCGCCCTGCCTACGATTTCCACTGCCCGGCATTGGTCAGACAAATCGGGCGAAAAGGGGCCCGCCGGCTGAGGAGGGGAGCGTGGGCGCAGAGCAGCGCAGGGTCGGATCGGTCACCTACCAGGAGGTGAGCGAGGACTACTTCCACAAACGGGGACTCCGACGCCATGCGGCGTTCTGGTCTCTGTGGTCGCTGGGGGTGGCGGCGGTCATCTCCGGCGACTTCTACGGGTGGAACTTCGGACTGGACGTGGGCGGGTTCGGAGGCCTCCTGATCGCCGGGATCGTCATCACGATCATGTACTACGGCCTCTGCTACAGCATCGCCGAGATGTCACCCGCCCTCCCACACACGGGCGGCGCGTATTCCTTCGCGCGGTCCGCCATGGGGCCGTGGGGAGGGTTCATCACGGGCCTCGCCGAGAACATGGAGTACGTGATCACGCCCGCCGTGGTGGTGGGCGCCATGGGCCTGCTCTCGCAGGAGATCGTGGTCGAGTTGTTCAACGTGACCGGCAACCCGTGGTGGAACAGCCAGCCGTTCTGGTGGGCGGTGTTCTACGTCGTCTTCGTGGGGATCAACATCATCGGCATCGAGACCACGATGCGCTTCACAGTGATCATCAACGCCATGGCGCTGGCCATCCTGGCGTTCTTCTACGTGTCTGTCCTGGTATCTGGGGAGTTCAACCCCGACCTGTGGTTCAACATCGAGCCGGATCCGGGCGGCTCGACGTTCCTGCCCCACGGGCTGGGGGGCATCTTCCCGGCGTTGCCCTTCGCCGTCTGGTTCTACTTGGCCATCGAGGAGCTGCCACTCGCGGCCGAGGAGTCCCACGATCCGAGGCGGGACATCGGGAGGGCCACGATCTGGGGCATGACCACGCTGGTCATCACCGGCGCCCTGATCCTGCTCCTCAACACCGGCGTCAACGGGGGCGCCAGGGACATCGGCGTCAGCTGCTGCCCGCTGTTCGATGGCTTCAGGGCAGTGTTCGGAGACGGGACGGCGGCCGCGCTCCTGGCCACGATCGGCCTGGTCGGCCTGATCGCCAGCTTCTTCAC
>DASQWG010000184.1:0-9111 GCA_035640375.1 Actinomycetota bacterium | reverse complement strand
GAACGGGTGATCCGGCAGCTCGATCATCTCGACCAGCCGCCCGTCGGGCGACGCTCCCGAGAAGGCCAGGCCGTGCTCCTGGAGGATCCCGTGATAGGCGGGGTTGACCTCGTACCGGTGGCGGTGCCGCTCGTACACGACCTCGGCGCCGTCGTAGCCCTTCGAGGCCAGCGTTCCCGGCGCCACGTGGCACGGCTGAGCCCCGAGGCGCATCGTGCCGCCCATGTCGGTGACCCCCTCCTGCTCCGGAAGGAGGTCGATCACGGGGTCCTCGCAAGCGGGGTCGAACTCGCTAGAGTTCGCGCCCGGGAGGCCGCACTCGCTCCGGGCGAACTCGATCACCGCGCACTGAAGGCCCAGGCAGATCCCGAGGAACGGGATCCCTCGCTCGCGGGCGAACCGCACCGCGTCGACCTTGCCCTCGACGCCCCGGACCCCGAAGCCGCCCGGCACCAGGATGCCGTCGACGTCGGCCAGGATCTCCTCCACCTCGCCGGAGATCAGCTCGTCCGAGGCCACCCACCGGATCTCCACCTGCGCCTCGTGGTGGAAGCCGCCGTGCCGGAGGGCCTCGATTACCGACAGGTACGCGTCGCGGAGGTCGATGTACTTGCCGACCACCCCGATGGTGACGGGCCGGTCGGCGCTGCGGACCCGGTCGATCAGCGCTCGCCACTCCCGGAGGTCGGGGGGGCCGTCGTCAAGCCGGAGGTGCCGGGCCAGGTACCCATCAAGCCCCTCGTCATGCAGCACCAGGGGGACCTCGTAGATCGACTCGGCGTCGACGGCCGACACCACGGCCTCGATCGGCACGTCGCACAGCAGGGAGATCTTCTCCTTCAGGCCGCGGCCGATCGGCCGGTCCGAGCGACACACGATCGCGTCCGGCTGGATCCCGATGGCGCGCAGCTCACGGACCGAGTGCTGGGTCGGCTTCGTCTTCAGCTCGCCGGTCGGGGCGATGTGCGGCAGCAGTGAGACGTGGACGAACGCGCAGTGATCGCGGCCGACCTCGTTCCGGAGCTGGCGGATGGCCTCGAGGAACGGCAGCGATTCGATATCGCCGACGGTCCCGCCGATCTCGACCACCACGAGCTCGGCGTCGGTGTCCCGGGCGATCCCCCGGATCCGGGCCTTGATCTCATCGGTGATGTGCGGGATGACCTGGACGGTCTTCCCCAGGAACTCCCCACGCCGCTCCTTGGCGATGACGGTCTGGTACACGGCGCCGGTGGTCACGTTGGAGCCGCGGTGAAGACTCTCGTCGGTGAATCGTTCGTAGTGCCCGAGGTCGAGGTCGGTCTCGGCCCCGTCGTCGAGCACGAACACCTCACCATGCTCGAACGGGTTCATCGTGCCGGGGTCGACGTTGATGTAGGGGTCGAGCTTCTGCATCGTGATGCGAAGGCCGCGGTCCTTGAAGAGGCGGCCGAGCGAGGCGGAGGTGATGCCCTTCCCGAGGCTCGAGGCGACGCCCCCGGTGACGAAGATGAATTTCGTCGTGTCAGCCACCGGGATTCCACTGTACCAGAACCCGGCGCCCCAGGCGGCCGCTTCGGCTCACGATCGCCGCCCCAGCCGGTCGAACCACCGGAAGGGCGGGACCCCCTCAACGATCCTGGTGATCGTGACGGTCTCGGCGGCGACCTGAAGGACCACGGCGGCGGCCGCGGCCACCACAAGCCAGGGGGTCGGCAGGGCCACCGCCAGGCCCAGCCCGGCCAGGAGCCCCAGCGGGTTCGACCCGGCGTCGCCGAGCATGCCCCGCTCCCGGAGGTCGAACGGGAGCACCCCGAGCGCGGCACCGAGCCCAGCAGCCAGGAGCGCTCCGGCGGGGCGGTCCAGTGCGACCGGGAGGACCGCGGCCAGGACCACGATCCCCGACTTGAGAGCCCGTCCCGGGACCACGTCGAGCACGTTCCACAGGTTGATCGAGAGCACAATCACCACGGCGCTTGCGGCCACCCGCACGGCGCCGCCCCCCAACCAGGTCGCCAGGATGATGCCCACCCCCGTACCCACGAGGAGCTTGAGAATCCCGGTCGTGGGCCGCCCCCGAAGGAGGCTGCTCACATGTCCCCTGAGCCCCCGAGTCCGATGGCCGAGAAAGTCGTCCAGGAGCCCGGCGAAGAAGACCAGGACCCCCGCGAGGACACCGAAGAACGTCTCTCTGTTCCGGTCGCCGAACCACACGGTGCCCACAACAACCCCTGCCATCAGGGCCCACCCGAGCGTTGCGGGCACGCGCCGACCGTCCCAGTTCGGCACCCGCAGGGTGTCGGGGGCCTGGTGAGCGGCATACGGCGCCACGACGATGCCGGCCACAAGTGCGGCTGAAAACGAAGCCAGGGTCATCCAAGCGTCCGCGGGAGGGCGACCCGAAGGAGGTCCAGTGCCTGCTGGCCCCGGTGGACGAACCCGGCCAGGTCACGGCCGGTCGGGGCATGGCGCATGGTCACCGGCACTTCGACGACCCGGAACCCCGCCCGGACGGCGTCGATCGTCATGGCGACCTCGACCCCGAACCCCGGCGCCAGGGGGCGGACCGCCGCCAGACAGTCGGCCGTCATGGCCCGCTGGCCGGAGAGGGGCTCCAGGGCCCTGAAGCCGCAGAGCCGCCGGATCGCCCCGGCGGCAGCCCGCTTGACCATCCGGAACCCACCGTGCCTGGGCTCCCGGGGCAGGACCCCGATGGCCAGATCCGCCGAGCCGGAGCGCACCGCGTCGAGCAGGGGTTCACCCCCCCGGGCGCTGCGCCCCAGGTCCGCGTCGAGCAGCAGGTAAACGTCGGCGGCAGCGATCCGCTCGAGCGCCGCTTCCAGCGCGCCACCCTTCCCGTGCCGGCGCGGGCCCACGAGCACGCGGGCGCCGGCGCCCAGCGCTTCCTCGGCGGTCACGTCGTCGGAGGAGCCGTCCGCCACCACGACTTCGTCCACTCCCGGGATCGATCGGATCGCCTCGACGGTGTGACCGACCCGGCCGGCCTCGTTCCGGGCCGCCACCACCGCCGCCACCCGCATCCGTCAGAGCTCGGGGAACGGCCTGGTGGCGCCGTCCTTCACCCCGTAGTGGCCGGCCACCCCGTCCAGGAGGTCTTCGATAGCGACCACCATCCCGATCTGGCCGGGCATCTGGTCGAGGTTGTCCTGGGTGGCGACGCTGGTCGCCATGTCCCCGTCGGCCCGGATCATCGACACGAACGGGGGCTCCTCCTCCTCACCGTTCACGGGCTCCCCGGCGGCCACGGGCGCCTGGTCCCGGGCCAGCTCCTCCACCAGCGGCACCAGGAACGCCTCGGGGTTCAGCGAGGAGCCGGCCGGGCCGCCGGCAACGGTCACCACCACCTGGCCGGGCCCGCCCACCTCCCGGAGGTCGGCCTCCTCGAGGCGACGGCCCTCGTCGATCAGGAATCCGGCGGACAGCAGCTGCTCCAGGACCTCGTCCCCGCTCCCGAAGGCCAGCCGATCGGCTAGCACCGAGGCGGCCTCGGCACGGAGGACTTCAGGCTCCTCGGCGGCCGAGAGACCCAGGATCGCCGCGAGTTCGGCCCGCTCGGCCTCGGACCGGAGCGCCAACCGTCCAGTCAGGAAGATCGGGCCGATCACGTCATCCGGGGACGTGGCAGCGCTCCGGAGCGCCGCCAAGAGACCGTCGATGCTCCCGTCGTCGGTTCCGTCCTGGGCCACCACCAGGACCCGCGTCCCGGCCAGGCGCCCCTCGAGGATCGGCTCGCGGACCTCCTCACCGAACGTAACCCAGAGGTCACGGAGGGCCTGCAGATCGGCCACCTCCTGCCGGACCTCATCGAGCTGGCCGGAGAGGTCCTCGGTCTGATCCTGGAGCCGGGTCACGATGCCGCGGTTGATCACGGTGGTGCCGGTGAGCACCCCCACGCCGAGTGCCAGGAACACCGCCACCAGCGAGATCAGGTGGAAGCGGAACGAGATCACGGGCTGATTCTAGGGCCGCCTAGAACAGCTGGCCCACCCGGAACAGCAGCTGGCGTCCCATCTCCACGAGCTGGCGGAGGAACAGCTGCAGCGGCTCGGAGACCGCCACCACCACGATCATCGAGAACAGGGCCGCACCGACCAGGATGGCCATGTCGCGGCCCCGCACCCGGCCGCGGTACATCCTGGAGACCCCCTTGGCGTCGACCAGGATCTCCCCCACCCGCAGGCGGACCAGGAACGAGCTGGCCATCCCCCGGCGACCCTTGTCCAGGAACTCCCGGAGGTTGCCGTGGCTCCCCACAGCCACGATCAGGTCGGCGCCTTTCTCATGGGCGAGCAGGTACGCCAGGTCCTCACTGGTCCCCGAGGCCTCCACGACCTTGAACGGGAGGCCGAGGGCCTCCAGCCGGGCTCTCCCGGGAGCCGATCCCCCCGGGTAGGCATGGAGGACGATCTCGGCACCGGTCCGGAGTGCCGTCTCCGAGACGCTGTCCATGTCACCGACGATGATCCCCGGCCGGTAGCCCTGTTCGAGGAGGGCGTCGGCGCCACCGTCCACCCCGACCAGGATCGGTTTGACCTCCGAGATGTATGCGCGGAGAGCGGCCAGGTCCTCCCGGAAGTTCGTGCCGCGGACCACCACCAGCACGTGCCGGCCGTCGACGTCGGTGTCGAGCTCGGGCATGCCACCCCCGCCGAAGAGGAGGTCGCGCTCCCGCTGCATGTAGTCGAGGGTGTTGCGAGCGAAGTCGTCGAACCGCTCGGCCAGGCCCGTGCGGGCCTCGTCCATGGCCCGGATCACCGACTGTTCGGTCTGCCGCACGCCCACGCCGATGAGCTGGCCGTCGGCCAGGATCCGGTCGTCGCGGACCCGCAGGCCCGTGCCCTCCTTCACCTTCCGCATCACCAGCGGACCAACGCCGTCGACGAGCGGGATCCCCGCGCGGACCAGGATCAGTGGTCCCAGGTTCGGATACCGGCCGGTGATCGAGGGACTGGCGTTGACCACGGCGGCCACACCCCGCGCCACCAGACCCTCGGCCGCCACCCGATCAAGATCCTCGTGGTCGATCACCGCGACCTCACCGGGCCGGAGGCGGGTGAGGAGGCGCTTCGTCCGCCCGTCGACCCGGGCCGCGGCTTCGTCCCGCCCTCTGCGCCAGGCCAGCTTCAGGGAGCCCCTCACCTCATGGCGAGCGTACCCCGAGCGACGGGCGCCGGGATGACGCTCGATCCCGAGCCGCCTCGGCCAGGAGCTGCTCGGCGTGCGTAGCGGCCTCCTCGGTTGGCATCCCGGACAGCATCCGGGACAGCTCCTCGACGCGGCCGGCGTCATCGAGCGACGTGATCGCGGCCGTCCCGACGTGCTTCGTGACCCGGAAGTGCCGGTCGGCGAAGCAGGCGATCTGGGGCAGGTGGGTCACCACCAGCACCTGACGGTTCCGGGCCAGCCGGGCCAGCCGGCGGCCCACCGCCACAGCGGCCCGCCCACCGATCCCTGCATCGACCTCGTCGAACACCAGGGTGGGGACGTCGTCGAGATCGGCCAGCACCGTGCGGCAGGCCAGCATCGTCCTGGAGAGCTCACCGCCGGAGGCCACCGCTCCGAACGGTTCCGGGGTCTGGCCGGGACCGCCGGCGAACAGCAGGACCGCAGTCTCCGCGCCGTCCGGGCCGAGCTCGGCCTCGCGCTCCAGGCGGGCTTCCACCATGGCCCCTTCCATGCCGAGGTCGTGGAGCTCCGCGACCAGGGCCTCCGCCAGTCGGGGACCGGCGGCTTCTCGTCCGGCGGTGAGCCGATCGACGAGCTCCCGGCACTCGGTCTCCAGGCGTTCGGCCTCCTGGGCCAGCCGCTCCCGCTCCTCCCCCGCGCCATCCAGCGACGCCAGTCGCCGCCTGGCCTGGTCGAGGAACGCCAGGACGCCCTCCTCACCCTCTCCGTACTTCCGCTCCAACCCGCGGATGGCCCCGAGACGGTCGCGCACGGCCTCCAGCCGGGACGGGTCGAGCTCGACGCCGTCGCCGGCGGCCCGAACCTCGGCGGCCGTGTCACTCACCTCCTCCGTGAGCGAGGCCACCCGGCGGGCCAGCTCACCAAGCCCGGGGTCGATCTCCGCCGCCTCGCTCACCGCCGCCGCGGCGGTCCGGAGCGCATCGGCCCCGCCGCCGTCGGATGAGAGCGACGCGGACGCTTCGGCCAGCCGCTGCCGAAGGCCTTCCGCTCCCGCGAGCCTGGACTCTTCGGCCCCGAGCTCAGCGGTCGCGCCCGACCGGAGCCGGGCCCCCTCGATCTCGCGGACCTGGTAGGCGAGCAGGTCCTTCTCCCGCTCGAGCTCGCGGGCATCTCGGTCGAGCCGGTCCAGGGTCGACCGGGCCTCGCGAAGGGTCCCGTACGCCGCACGGTACGGGGCCACCACGTCGAGATGCTCGCGGCCGGCGAACCGATCGAGGAAGGCCAGCTGGGCCGAGGGCCGCAGGAGCCGCTGGGTCTGGTGCTGGCCGTGCACCTCGACCAGCCCTTCGCCCAGCGCCTCGAGGGTGGACAGCGGAGCCAGCTGACCCCCCGCCCGGGCGGCGCTGCGCCCGTCCACCCGGAGCACCCGGGCCAGGATGAGCTCGCCGTCCTCGGCCCAGTCGGAGGCTGCGGCGATCCGGCTGGCGTCGAACCGAGCCTCGATCGTGGCCCGTTCCGCCCCGCGCCGGACCATGCCGGCGCGGGCTCGCCGCCCCAGGGCCAGGCTGAGGCCGACCGTGACCATCGTCTTCCCTGCACCGGTCTCACCGGTCAGGACGGACAAGCCGGGGGCGGGCTCCAGCGTGACGTCCTCGATCACCCCGAGGCCAGCGATGTGCAGCTCGAGCAGCACGCGGGCATCCTACCGCCGGCCACCGACGCGACCCGAAGTGGTTGCGTTCTGGGGAAAGGGGTACAATGCGCGGTGGAGGCGGACGCGAGTCCCCTCCACCCCCTTTCCCCGGCCCCCGGGCACACAACCCGGGGGCCAAACCTTTCTCAGGCCTGTCGCCGTCCGAACGAGTACGGACCGTGACGACGGACGTCCACCACGACGTAGACCACGAACGCCACGGTCGCAGCGCCGATCAAGGCGGCGTGAACCAGGTGATGGGCCACGGTCAGGCCGTCGCCGGCGCCCGGCGGCGAGCGAACCCCGCGAACAGCGCCAAGATCGCGGTGGCAGCATGGATGAAGTTGTAGACGGCCGGGATGTCACCGTCGTACCCGAGCACCTCGCCCAGCGAGTCCGGCGCGACGAACCCGTAGATCGTGAGCGCCACGAACACCACACCGATGACGCGGGCCACGTTCCGGGCCGCCGATTCCCCGGCGAAGAAAGAACCGAGGACGATGATGCCAACCGCGAAGTGCACGACGTTCTGCAGAACCGTCCGCTGAAGGACCACGGTATCGCCGATCGAGAGCGGATCGCTCTCCGGATAGAACAGCTCCAGGATCGCCACGCCGATGTAGGCGATCCCGAACACCAGGGCGTAGAAGCGGGCGATGCCCAGCTTCCCGTACCCGTCCGCCATCCCTTCCTCCTCTCTTGAGGTCGAAGCCAGGGTCGACAGGCTCCCCCACGTTGGACCCTCCGTCTCCGCGCCGGGTTACACGCCGGGAGTGTCCTCGGCACGGACCCGCTCGACCCGGTCCTCGAGGTACAGCTCGCGGAACACCACCTTGATGATGGCCGCAGTGGGGATGGCCAGGAGGGCGCCCACCACCCCGAGGAGCGTTCCGCCGATCAGCACGGCCACGATCACCACGGGAGCCGGCATGTCGACCGCCCTCCGCATCACGGCCGGCTGGATCAGGTAGTTCTCGATCTGCTGGTAGACCAGGAAGAAGATGACCGTGGCGATGAGCTGGGGGATCCCCACGAACGCGGCCACTACCGAGGCAACGGCGGCGCCGATGATCGCCCCGACCGTGGGGATCAGATCGGTCAGCGCGACCAGGAACGCCAGCGCCGCGGCGAACGGTACCCCGATGATCAGCAGCGCGATGAACGACGCCGTCCCGGCGATGGCCGAGATCGCCAGGTTTCCCAGCACGTACCCACCGACGCGTTCCACGGACTCGTCGAAGATCACGTCGAAGTCCGCACGCTCTCGTTGGCCCAACAGCGTGGCCACCGCGTCTCGCATGTTCGGCAGATTGACCGTGAAGTAGATCGTCAGGATCAGGACCGTCAGCGTGTTGAACACGAGCGAAGCGAAGCTTCCGACGAAGCCGAGGATCGTCCCGGGAAGCTCCCCGCCGAGGTCGCGGATCCTGGATTCGAGGTCGAACCGCTCGTTGAGGTCGGCCAGCAGCGGGGTCTCCCGCATGGCCCGCTGCAGGTACTCGGGCGCGACCTCCACCAGGCCGGCCAGCTGGCGGATCACGTCCGGCAGGACCAGAGCGAGGAACAGGCCCACGACGAGCCCTCCGAGGAGGAGCCCTACCGTGACCGCCAGCCCTCGGGACAGTCCCCGCCGGACCAGCCAGCTCACCGCGGGCTGGAACCCGAATGCCAGGACGATCGAGACCAGGACCAGGACCAGGATGTCGCCGATGGCCAGCAGGATCCGGGCGAGACCGATGATCAGCAGCACGCCCGCGGTGACCTTCATCCAGTACGTCACGGGGGGCCACCTTGGCTGGTCCATGGTCATGCCTCCGGGTCGGCCGGCAGGGAGAACTTGCGACGCAGCAGCGAGTAGAACGATTCGGTCACCTCACGACGGAGCAGCCGGGCCGGACGATCGGAGCGACGAACCGTGACCCGTGCTCCCACCGGGAGCTCCAACCCCGGCCGGCCGTCCGCGGAGAGCAGCGCCGGCTCCTCCTCGCGAACCTCCAGCGTGACCCGCTCGTCCGGCGCCAGCACGATCGCTCGGTCGAACACCATGTGTGCGGACACCGGCAAGAGGACCAGGCACGGGAGGCGCGGCGAGACGATCGGCCCACGGGCCGAGAAGGAGTACGCCGTCGATCCGGTCGGGCTGGCCACGATCACCCCGTCGGCGGAGAACGTCGTGACGTGATCCTCGTTCACCGAAGCCGCCAGCCGAACCACCCGGTGACGAGCCCGCTTCTCCACGATCACCTCGTTCAGGGCCCACTGGGGATCGCTCCACGACGCTCCCTCTGCCT
>DASQWG010000183.1:0-2211 GCA_035640375.1 Actinomycetota bacterium | reverse complement strand
GCTTCGGAACCTCAAAGTGGGGCAGAGCACGCTCACCCTGGTGTTCCGGCGGGAGGGAGAGATGACCGGGTTCTCGCTCGTGTCCCGGGACGGCGACGTCCGCGTAGTCATGGAAGAGTAGTTACTGGATGCATCGGCCGGTGTCGACGCCACCGGTGCGACCCAGGGCCCGGCTGACGATCGGCTCCACCTCGGTCGAGGTCAGCGCGTACCCGATGCCGCTGTCCGTGGTCGATGCGGCGAACACCACCCCGGCGACCGCGCCCTCCCGCGTGACGAAGGGGCCTCCGGAGTTCCCCGGACGGACCCTGGTCTGAAGCTCGTACACCTCGCGCTGGACGGTGCCTCGTCCGTAGATGTCGCGGCCCACCGCATTCAGGCGCCGGCGCACGCCCGCCGGGGAGGCGGTGAGGTCGGCGCCCCCCGGGAAGCCGAGGGCCGCTCCGGTGGCACCGCGGTCCAGGTCCAGGCCCAGGAAATCGAGATCCTCGGGAAGGCCGCCGCGAACGTGCAGCACCGCGAGGTCGGTGTCGTCGTCGAACAGGACCGTGGTGGCGGGGAACGGCCCGGCGTCCCGGAACTGCACCTCGGGCGCGTCCACTCCCGCAACCACATGGGCGTTGGTCACCACGTACCCGGGCTCCACCACGAAGCCGCTGCCGATCTTGATCCTGTCGCAGGCCTCCCCGGCGACCCGGGCGGTGCTCTGGTCGGTGGCGGCGATGGCCTGTCTGAACTGACCCTGGGTCGGCCCACGCACCGGTCCAACCGGGAACGGAGGAAGCCCCGCGAACACCTCGGGGAACCCCGATCGCTCGAGGAACCGCCGGGCCTGGGCCAGCAGCGGCGGGGGCCTCGGCAGCACGGCGTCCAGCCCGCGGACCACCGCCGAGTGCCGGATCTGCCGGGCCAGGACGGGGAAGGGCCCCTGGATGAGGTTGAAGGCCAGGAGCCACGTGGCCAGGAGCACGGCGATGGCGCCCACCACGGTTCCGCCCGCGGCGTCGAAGGGGTCGGCGATCCTCCGGGTGGCCGCGGAGGCGTGAGCCCCGACGTACCAGCCCACGCCGTCGAGCAGCGCGGGCACGAAGATCAGCGTCCCCAGCGCCAACATGGCCTGGGTGAACTGGTCCTCCGCCAGCGAGGCGACTCGAGGGGCCAGGAGGACCCCCAGGAACAGACCCAGCACCAGACCTCCGTAGGCGAACACTTGCAGCACGGCTCCACGCCGGTACCCGAGGGCGGCCGCCAGGACGACGAACAGAATGATCAGGAGGTCCAGGAAGTTCACCGGCGTCATCCTCGCACGGCTCCCGAGTAGACTACGAGGCGCCGTGGTTACCATCGCCCACATCTCCGACCTCCACGTCGGCTCGCCCTACTTCGTGCCCAACCTGATGAATCGCGTCATCGTCGAGCTCAACGAGCTCGAGCCCGACGTCGTCGTGGTGACCGGCGACTTCACGAACTTTGGCTATCGGCAGGAGTTCAAGACCGCAGTGGCGTATCTGGAACGGATCACCGCTCCAGTGCATTCGATCCCCGGCAACCACGACGCTCGCAACGTGGGCTACGTACATTTCGAGGAGCTGATCGGTCCGCGGTACTGGCGCACGGACGTGATGGGCCTCCGGATCGTGGGCGCGGACTCGAGCGAGCCGGATCTCGACGAGGGTCAGATCGGCCGGGAGCGATATCCCTGGATCGCCGAGCAATTCGCCGGGCAGAGCGACCTCAAGGTGTTCGCCATGCACCACCACCTGATCCCCATCCCCGGGACGGGACGAGAGCGGAACGTCGTGGCCGACGCAGGAGACCTGCTGGAGATCCTGATCGGGAACGGCGTGAACCTGGTCCTGTCGGGGCACAAGCACGTTCCGTATGTGTGGCGCTTGGAGAACCTGTACATCGTGAACGCCGGCACCTGCGCCTCGCTGCGGCTTCGCGGCCACACCAAGCCCTGCTACAACGTCATGGAGGTCGAGGGGGACGAGGTCAAGATCTACCGCAAGTTCCCCTTCGGTGGCTCGACGCTCAACGCCCATTTCTCGGTGTCGAGCGGCACCCAGTTCTTCCGCGAGCGGGACAACCTGATCCAGGAGCCGGCGCCGGAGGCGGTCCTCCCGGCCGACTAGCCGGCCGGGAGGACCGCCGGGCGGGGGAGGAGTCGGGATGCGAGCCGTGGCGCTCGTGGACGGTGAGCACTACCCG
>DASQWG010000182.1:0-3205 GCA_035640375.1 Actinomycetota bacterium | reverse complement strand
ACGCCTTCGCGGCCCGGCTCCTCGACGACTACGGGCTCCGGATGGGCCTGGAGCCGGGCCCCCGGCTCCTCACCGAGGCCCAGAAGTGGCAGCTGATGGCGACGCTGCTGGACGAGGTGGAGTTCGAGCACTTCGAGGTGCGTTCCGCCTACATCATCGGTGAGGCCCTTCGGCTGGCCGACCAGATGGCCAACCACCTGGCCGATCCCGAGGCGGTGGCTGCGGAGAGCCGACGGCTCGCCGCCGAGATCACCGGCACGAGCCGAGACGACCTCTGGGATCGCCAGACGCTCCTGAAGCGGTCGGAGCTGGCCACGCTGGTCGGGCTGTACGCCCGACGGAAGCGGGAGATCGGCGCGATCGACTACGGCGACCAGATCGCGCTGGCCTGCGAGCTGGCCGAACGCCACCCGGAGGTCGGCGAGGCCTTCCGGGAGCGGTTCCCGGTGGTGCTCCTCGACGAGTACCAGGACACGAACGTGGCGCAGGCCATGCTGCTGCGCTCGCTGTGCGGGCGCGGCTCCCCGGTGTTCGCGGTGGGGGACCCCGACCAGAACATCTACGCGTGGCGCGGCGCCAGCCTCAAGAACATCCTCCGCTTCCACGACGACCTCGGCGCGGAGGACGCGGAGCCCGAGGACCTCCCGTTGTTCGTGAACTTCCGATCCGGGTCCCGGATCCTGGCCGCGGCCAACGCGGTGATCGAGAAGGTCCCCTCCGAGCGCCGGGCCGTGGGGAAGCTCCTTCGCGAGCACCCCGACCGGGGCGAGGGCCGGGTGGTGGCTTTCGTGGCCGCGGACGCCAGGACCGAGGCTCGCCGGATCGCGGCGCTGATCCGCGAGGACGCCGAGGCCCACCGCGGTTCCGACGGCGAGCCGGGGTGGGACCGCGTGGCGATCCTGTGCCGGAAACGGCGGCTGTTCCCCCCGATCGCGGAGGTCCTCCGGGAGGAGGGAATCCCCGTCGAGGTCGTCGACCTCGGCGGCCTGCTGATGCTGCCCGAGATCGTCGACGTGATGTCGTGGCTGCGGCTGCTCGAGGACCCGGCCCGGAACATCGCCCTGGCCCGGATCCTGATGGGGCCGCGGTGGCGGATCGGCTACCGCGACCTCGTGGCCATGGCCCGGTGGTCGGCCGCCCACAACCGCCGGCTCCAGGACATCATGCCTACCGAGGACGACATGCCAGGCGATGTGGCCTTCGCTCTGGCCGAGGCCCTCGACCACCTCGACGAAATCGAGGGCCTCTCGAAGGAGGCCAGGACGCGACTTCAGGACTTCCGAGCGCTCCTGAGCGAGCTCCGCGAGGCCACGGCTGGCTCGCTCGGCGATCTCGTCGGCGCCATCGTGGAGCGCACCGGGCTGCTCCGGGAGCTGGAGGCCTCGGCGTCGCCCTCCGCGGCGGCGTCACGCCGGAACCTCCTCAACCTCTTGCAGCACGTCTCCTCGTTCGCCCCCGTGGACGGAGAGGCCACGCTCTCCACGCTGATCGCGTACCTCGATACCGCCGAGGAGACCGAGGACGAGCTGGAACCGGCCCAGCCATCCGACGCGAACACCGTGAAGCTGCTGACGATCCACAAGGCCAAGGGCCTGGAATGGCCCGTGGTATTCGTTCCGGGGATGGCCGAGCACTCGAAATACCCACAGTCGAGCATCTTCCCCGACGCCAGCCGCCAGCCGAACCCTCTTCGTCAGGCGGCCACGCTGCCGTTCGAGCTCCGCGGAGACGCCGACGTCCTGCCGCGATATCAGGGCGACATCAAGGCCTTCCGGGCCGAGCTGCGGGAGCGCGGCGTGGAGGAGGAGCGGCGGCTGTGCTACGTGGCCCTGACCCGTGCGCGGGACCTGCTGGTGTGCTCGTCGGCGTTCTGGTACGAGGGCCCCAGGGATCCGTTCAAGCCGGGCCGGTTCCTCGAGGAGGTCCGGGACAGCGGCACGGCGGACATCGTGGCCGTGGACCAGCAGCCGCAGGAGAGCCCCCTCCTCGAAGAGCGGCGGCGACGGGCCGAGTCGTGGCCCCGTCCGGCCCGGCCCGACGACGCCGACGAGCTGTTCCCAGAGGGGTGGCACGCCGCGGCCCGGGAGGCCGTCGAGGACCCCTCGACCATCGAGTGGCGGGTCATGCGGGTGCTCGAGTCGGGGGAGGTGCCGGCGTACCGCGATCTGGTGGTCGGCCACACCGAGCGGGCCGAGCTGATCCGTGCTCGGACCGCCACCGAGGGGGGGCCGGTCACGCCGACCACGCTCTCAGTCACGGGTGTCATCGACTACGCCAAGTGCCCGAAGCTGTTCTACTGGTCCCAGGTTCGCCCGCTCCCTCGCCGGCCGAACCCTCGGGCCCGCCTCGGGAGCGAGGTGCATCGGTGGATCGAGCTCCAGAGCCGCGGCCAGGCCACGCTCCTCGACGTCGACGACCTCCCCGACCTGTCGACCGAGGAGCGCCTCGGGGAGCCCGAACCAGCCGAGCGCCTCCGGGAGGCGTGGCGACGGAGCCGGTTCGCCGACCGCCTGCCGTTGTATACGGAACGGCCGTTCCTCCTGTACCTCGACGGGATGATGGTGGGGGGCCGCATCGATGCGATCTTCGGCGAGCCGGACGGGCCGTGGGAGGTCGTGGACTACAAGACCGGGCGGGTCCCTGCCGAAGCCGACCCGATCACCGGGTTGCAGCTCGACCTCTACGCGCTGGCGTGCATCGAGGTGTTCGGCAAGGACCCGAGGGAGCTCACGCTCACGTACTTCTACCTCTCGGAAGCCAAGGAGGAGTCGCGGCCGGCCGGCGACCCCGGCGAGGTTCGGACCCGGGTGGGCGAGACACTGGCGGGGATCGCCGCGGGCCGGTACGAGGCCGTTCCGGGGCCGCAGTGCCGGTGGTGCGACTTCCTCTCGTTCTGCGCCGCAGGGCAAGCGTTCGTCGGGTCGGCTCGCTGACTGCGGCGCCGGGCACGCTGCTGGTCTAGGCTACGCGGGCATGGCTGAGGAGTGGCGTCCCGCCACCGACGGGCTTCGCGTGGAGGTCATCGACGACGTCGGCGTGATCCGCTTCTCCCGGCCGAAGCTGCTGAACGCCCTCGATCTGCCGACCCTCCGGGACCTCACCGAAGCCATCTCTCGGTACGGCGTCGGAGAGAAGACCTCGGGCCTAGTGCTGACCGGCGAGGGGAAGGTGTTCTCGGCGGGCGATGACCTGAAGGCCGAAGCGG
>DASQWG010000181.1:0-2254 GCA_035640375.1 Actinomycetota bacterium | reverse complement strand
CCCGATCACTGCGGACACGGCGACAAGGGGTGCGACCTCTGCACCCGGGCGTGCCCGAGGTTCCGGGACTGGGAGCCGGAGATCGAGAAGCTGTTCTTCGGACGGACCCGGCTTCCCGAGGAGGTCGTCGGGGTCGTCCGGGACATCCGGCTGGCCCGGTCCACGGGGCCCGAGCTCATGTCGGGCCAGGACGGCGGCGTGGTGTCCTCGCTCCTGATCTGGGGCCTGGCCACGGGACAGATCGACGGGGCCCTGACATCGAAGCTCTCGGACGAGCGTCCGTGGGACGCGGAGCCCACCGTGGTCACCACGCCCGAGGACGTGCTGGCCACCGCGGGCTCGAGGTACACGTACTCGGCCAATCCCCTGGCGCTGTTGCGCGCCCACGAGCTCGGGCTCAAGCAGGTGGCCCTGGTCGGGATGTCGTGTCAGGCCTCGGTCACCGGCGCGCTCGAGATGAACCGGGTGAACAAGTGGCGGAGGAAGATCGCCTGGACGTTCGGCCTCCTGTGCTCGAAGTCGTTCACGTACGAGGGCGTGATGGTGGAGATCGCACAGAAGGAGCTCGGCCTGTCGCTGGACGACATCGTCCGGGTCAACGTGAAGGGCAAGTTGCTCTTCTACACCCGTGACGGCGAGGAGCACACCTACTCGCTGAAGAAGGCCCAGGCGTACACCCGGCCCGGGTGCCTGAAGTGCCCCGACTTCGCCGCGGAGCACGCCGACATCTCCTTCGGAGGGCTCGGCCAGGAAGGTGGGTGGACCCTCACCGTCGTCCGCACCGAGCGCGGCGAGGACATCTGGCGCAGGGCCCTGGCCGACGGCGTGATCGAGGACCGGCCGGCCAGCGAGGACCCCGCCGCCGTGGCGCTGATGGAGAAGCTGGCGTCGCGCCAGCGGGGGCGGTGGCCGGTGGACGAGCTGCCGGAGGCGGACCGGACACCGGGCCTGATGCCGGTCTCTGCCAACGGCGACTCGCACTGAGGCCGTGGAGCTTCGGGTCCTCGGAGGGACCGGTGTCCGGGTCAGCTCCTGGTGCCTCGGGGCGATGATGTTCGGCCCGATGGGGAACCCCGACGAGGACGAATGCATCCGGATCATCCACCGTGCCCTCGACGCCGGGATCAACTTCATCGACACCGCGGACGTGTACTCGCGGGGCCGGTCCGAGGAGATCGTGGGGCGAGCCATCCGCGACCGCCGGGACGAGGTAGTGCTGGCCACGAAGGTCCACGGCCGGATGGGCGACGACCCGAACACGCGGGGGAACTCCCGGCGGTGGATCGTCCGGGAGATCGAGGAGAGCCTCCGGCGCCTGGGAACCGACCACGTTGACCTGTACCAGCTCCACCGCCCCGACCCCGACACCGACATCGAGGAGACCCTGGCGGCCTTGACCGACCTGGTCCGCCAGGGGAAGGTCCGGGCCGTGGGGACCTCGGCCTTCCCCCCGTGGCAGCTGGTCGAGGCACAGTGGACCGCCGAGCGCCGGGGACTGGTCCGTCCGCGGTGCGAGCAGTGCTCGTACTCGATCCTGGTCCGCGCGCCCGAACGGGACGTGTTCCCGGTGGCGCTCCGGTACGGGGTCGGGGTGATCGTGTACAGCCCGCTGGCCGGTGGCTGGCTCACCGGGAAGTACCGTCGCGGAGAAGAGCCGCCGGGCGGCTCGCGGATGGCGCGCTCCCGGTCGATGGGGGGACGCTTCGGGCCGCGGTTCGACGAGTCGAGGCCGGAGGTCCAGCGCCGGTACGACGTCGTCGACGCCCTGGCCCGCGTGGCCGACAAGGCCGGGATGGCCCTGCCCCACCTGGCCCTGGCGTTCACGGTGGCCCATCCCGCGGTGACCTCGGCGATCATCGGTCCTCGGACCCTGGAGCAGCTCGAGGACCTGCTGGCCGACACGGATGTCCGGCTGGAGGCCGACGTGCTGGACGCGATCGACGAGATCGTGGCGCCGGGCTCGTTGCTCGACGAGGCCGACCGGGGTTGGGATCCGCCGTGGATGGCCGCGGGGGCTCGCCGCCGGGCGTAGACGATGGCCGGCGAATGGTGGCGCTCCGGCGTCCTCTATCAGATCTACCCGCGATCGTTCGCGGATGCCGACGGGGATGGAGTCGGCGACCTCCAGGGGATCATCGACCACCTCGACCATCTCGAGTGGCTCGGGATCGACGGGATGTGGCTGAGCCCCCTCACACCCTCGCCCAACGCCGACTGGGGCTACGACGTCAGCGACTACACGTCGATCCATCCG
>DASQWG010000180.1:0-2272 GCA_035640375.1 Actinomycetota bacterium | reverse complement strand
GCTGGAAAAGAACATCAGCACGAAGAGCAGGGGGAAGCTCCCTTGCACCGCCTCGGTAGAGCCGGTCCGGAGGCCGAACGAGACCGCCAGCGCGCCGATCCCCGCCGAGATCACAGCGGCCACCAACGCCACAAGCAGGATGCCCGGCATCCCGCTCTCCACATTGAGCCCGAACAGAGAGGTCAACCCGAAGAACACGAGGGCCTGGACGAAGCCGAGCACGGCGGCGCCGGCCACCCTCCCCACGAGGATGGACGTCCGCGAAACCGGCGAGGCCACCAGCCGATCGAAGAATCCGTGCTCGATGTCGGTGGCCATGTCGGCGCCGGCGGCGATCGAGCCGAACAGCGCTCCCTGGATGATCGTGGTGGCGATGGCGAATTGGAGGAACGAATCGACCTGCGGGAAGCCCGGCAACTGTGTGGACCGATTCAGTGACGCCGATGTGAGCGCGAGGAACAGCAAGGGGAAAACGAAGGCGGGGACCACGGCGGCCGGCTGGCGGACGATGTTCACGATCGACCGACGGGAGAGGGCGAGGTACTGGCGAAACGCCGTCATCGAGGTTGCTCGTTCACCTCGCCTTCGCCTGCTCCGGCTTCGGCGCCCTCGAGCCGCCGCCCGGTCGCTTCGTGGAAGACGTCGTCCAGCGTGGGGTTGTGGAGGTCGAGCTCCTCGGCGGGAACCCCGGCATCCTCCAGCGCCCGGGCCACCGCGCCCACCTGCGACGCCCCGCCGGAGAGTCGCACCCAGAAGGCATCCCCGTCCCTGTGGGGCGTCCCGAAGGCTCGGAGGACCTCCTCCACCCTCGATTGATCGACCTCGGGTGCCACCGAGGCGCGGAGGGTCGGCTCCCCCACCCTCGCCTTGAGCTGGGCGGGGGTTCCCTGGGCCACGATCCTTCCGAAGTCGATGATGGCGATCCGTCCCGTCAGACGGTCGGCCTCCTCCATGTACTGCGTGGTGAGGAAGATCGTCGTGCCGAAGTCCGAGTTCAGCGAGCGAAGCTCGTCCCAGAGCGCGAGGCGGGAATTGGGATCGAGCCCTGTGGTCGGTTCGTCCAGGAAGAGCACGATCGGCTCATGCATCAGCGCCAGCGCCAGGTCGAGGCGCCGGCGCATCCCTCCCGAGTATGTGGCCACCCTTCGATCTGCAGCCGCCGTGAGTCCGACCGTGTCGAGGAGCCGCTCCGACCGGGCCCTGGCCTCCTCGGTGCCGATGCCGTGCAGCACGGCTTGGAGGCGGAGCAGCTCCCGCCCCGTCATCAGCGGGTCCAGCGCGGCCTCCTGGAGGGCCACCCCGATCGACCTGCGGACCGCATCGGGCTCGCGAACGACATCGTGGCCGGCGACGAGCGCCCGGCCGCCGGTAGGCTTGAGAAGTGTCGTGAGCATCCTGATCGTGGTGGTCTTCCCCGCGCCGTTCGGCCCGAGGAAGCCGAAGATCTCACCGCCCCGAACGGAGAGATCGATGCCATCGACGGCGACGACGTCGCCGAAGCGGCGAACAAGCCCCTCCGCGACCACCGGAGTCTCCACCGACGTCCTCGTTGATTCCCCTGCGATGGTCGTCATCGTATCGCTCCGCTCACCAGGGTCTGTACAACACTGAGAGGGGCCCGGATGTTCCGGACCCCTCTCGAGCGTGTTCGACCGGTGCGCTACGGCTTCAGCCTCAGAATGTAAAGGCCGAAGCTTCGGTCGCTGGCCAGGAGCAGGTCGCCGTGCGGCACCACGCTCCACAGGTTCACCGGCGGCGCACCAGCCGGAGCGCCGGCCCCGGCCCAGTGCCCGATCTGCCGGGGGGCGGAGGGCTTGGAGATGTCGATCACGAAGAACCCCTCGTTGTACCAGGAGGCGAACACGCGGTTCCCCACGACCTCCGGGTTGTGGATCGTGAACGTCCCCTCCGTGGCCCGGGCCTCGTCGTCGGTCGCCGGGGAGCGCCACTCCCCGATCTGCACCGGGCTCGCCGGATCCGAGATGTCGACGACCTTCATGTAGCCCCAGCCGTTGAACACGGCCGCTGCCCGAGCGGTGACCGGCGGCGTCCCCGCCACAAGCGCGAGCCCCGTGCTCCGCTGCACGAAGATGCCGGCGATGTCGATGTTCACCACGGTCCCGTCGGGGAGCGTGACGGGGTTGTTGCCGCCCATGGCCACGAGGGCCTCTCCTCCGGCGGCGTTGTTGTACACGATGGCGCCCGTTGCTCCGGCCAGGACGGCCCGGCCGATCTTGTTGTCGAACCGGCAGCCGCCGCGCTCGATCAGCGC
>DASQWG010000179.1:0-3546 GCA_035640375.1 Actinomycetota bacterium | reverse complement strand
TACATCATCAGCGTGGCCGCGGAGCTGGCCGGCGTCCATCCCCAGACGCTCCGCATCTACGAGCGGAAGGGGCTGCTGCGGCCGGCCCGGACGGCCGGCAACACCCGGCGGTACTCGGATCGGGACCTTGACCGTCTGCGGGAGATCCAGCAGCTCACCCAGCGGGGGGTGAATCTCGCCGGGGTGAAGCTGATCATGGAGCTGCAAGCGCAGGTCGAGCGGGCTCGCCGGGAGCTCCAGGAGCTGTCCCGGGAGCTGGAGTCGGCCCGGCGACGGGGCGGCGGCGACCTGGTGCCGATGCGAAGCACGCGGCTCCCGTGGGAGCGAGGTTGAGGTGGATCCGGGCAAGCTGACCCTGCGCTCCCGCCAGGCTCTCTCGGACGCGCAAGGCCTGGCGATCCGGCGGAACCACCAGCGGGTGGAGCCGGACCACCTCCTGTTCGCGCTCTTGTCGGATCCCGAGGGCGTCCTGTACCCGGTCCTCCACGCGGTCGGGACCTCCCCGAGGGCCGTCCGGGACCGCGTGGAGGAGCGCCTCGACCGGATCCCTAAGGTCTTCGGCGGCGCGGCCGAGGTTGGTCTCTCCCCGGCCACGGCGGCGCTCCTCGAGCGCGGCGCATCCGAGGCCGGCTCGCTCGACGACGAGTACGTGTCCACCGAGCACCTCCTGCTGGCCATGCTCGAGGGCGACACCGAGCTGGCCCGGCTCCTGGTCGAGGCGGGCCTGGACCGCGAGAGCGTCCTGGCCGCCCTGGCCCAGGTCCGAGGGCGGCAGCGGGTCACCGACGAGTCCCCCGAGGACAAGTACCAGGCCCTGGAGCGGTACGGACGCGACCTCACCGACCTGGCCCGTCGGGGCAAGCTCGACCCGGTGATCGGTCGGGACGAGGAGATCCGCCGGGTGATCCAGGTGCTGTCCCGGCGGACCAAGAACAACCCGGTCCTGATCGGCGAGCCCGGCGTGGGGAAGACGGCCATCGTCGAGGGCCTGGCTCGCCGGGTCGTCGAGGGCGACGTTCCCGAAGGGCTGAAGGGGAAGCGGGTGGTGGCCCTGGACATCGGTTCGCTCGTCGCCGGAACCAAGTACCGGGGCGAGTTCGAGGAGCGATTCAAGGCCGTGCTTCGGGAGATCGCCGCCAGCGAAGGCCAGATCATCACGTTCATCGACGAGCTCCACACGGTGGTCGGGGCCGGAGCGGCCGAAGGAGCCGTCGACGCGGGCAACATGCTGAAGCCGATGCTCGCCCGGGGCGAGCTGCGGGCCATCGGCGCGACCACCCTCGACGAGTACCGGGAGCGGATCGAGAAGGATCCCGCGCTGGAGCGACGGTTCCAGCCCGTGTACGTCGGTGAGCCGTCGGAGGCCGACACGATCGGCATCCTCCGGGGCCTCAAGGAGCGGTACGAGGTCCACCACGGGGTGGCGATCCGCGACGAGGCGCTGGTGGCCGCGGCCGTGCTCTCCCAGCGCTACGTGACGGGGCGGTTCCTCCCCGACAAGGCCATCGATCTCGTGGACGAGGCCGCCAGCAGGCTTCGGATCGAGATCGACTCGATGCCCATCGAGATCGACGAGGTCGACCGCCGGGTCCGTCAGCTCGAGATCGAGCGGGCCGCGCTCCACAAGGAGACCGACGAGGCGTCGCGGGAGCGGCTGGCAGCGCTCGAGCGTGAGCTGGCCGACCTGAACGAGCGCCTCACCTCGATGCGGGCGCACTGGGGGCGGGAGAAGGAGCACATCGCCCGGATCCGCGAGCTGAAGTCGCAGATCGAGGAGGTCCGGGGCGAGTCCGAGCGGGCCGAGCGCGACGGCGACCTCGAGCGCGCCGCCGAGTTCCGGTACGGCCGCCTCACCGAGCTCCAGGGTGACCTCGATGCGGCCAGCGCCCGCCTGGCCGAGGTCCAGGCCGAGCGGACCATGCTGAAGGAGGAGGTCGACGAGGAGGACGTGGCGGAGGTGGTGGCGTCCTGGACCGGGATCCCGGTGGCCCGGCTGATGGAGGGGGAGATGGCGAAGCTCCTGCGGATGGAGGAGGCCCTCCACGAGCGGGTGGTCGGCCAGGACCCCGCCGTGTCGGCCGTGGCCAACGCCATCCGCCGGGCCCGCGCGGGGCTCTCCGACCCCAACCGCCCGATCGGCTCGTTCGTCTTCCTGGGTCCCACCGGGGTCGGGAAGACCGAGCTGGCCCGGGCCCTGGCCGAGTACCTGTTCGATGACGAGCGGGCCATGGTCCGGATCGACATGAGCGAGTACCAGGAACGGCACGCGGTGGCCCGATTGGTCGGCGCACCGCCCGGCTACGTCGGCTACGAGGAGGGCGGACAGCTCACCGAGGCCGTCCGCCGCCGCCCGTACTCGGTGATCCTGCTCGACGAGATCGAGAAAGCCCACCAGGACGCGTTCAACCTGTTGCTCCAGGTCCTCGACGATGGGCGGCTGACCGACGGCCACGGGCGGACCGTCGACTTCAAGAACTGCGTGCTGATCATGACCTCGAACCTGGGCAGCTCGTGGTTCTTCGAGGAATCCCTGTCTCCCGACGACCGCCGAGAGCGGGTCCTGGCCCAGGTCCGGGAGGCGTTCCGTCCCGAGTTCCTGAACCGGATCGACGAGATCATCGTGTTCGAGCCTCTGGACAAGGCCGAGATCGCCCGGATCGTCGACCTTCAGGTCCGCGGGCTGGCGGAGCGGCTGGCGGCCCGCAAGCTCGAGATCGAGCTGACCGACGCGGCCCGGGAGTACCTCGCGGAGAAGGGGTACGACCCCAGCTTCGGGGCCCGGCCCCTGAAGCGGCTGATCCAGCGCGAGGTCCAGGACC
The DNA here is from genome assembly GCA_035640375.1 of Actinomycetota bacterium. GTDB lineage: Bacteria > Actinomycetota > UBA4738 > UBA4738 > CALAEC01 > CALAEC01. The sequence goes on along the minus strand of DASQWG010000179.1, from coordinate 727 downwards.
CGCTGGCCTCGAGGCTCCTGGCCGGCGAGCTCGCTGAGGGGAGCCGGATCGAGGTGGATCGTGGCGGCGACGGCCTCGCCTTCCGAGTCGTCTCCGCCGGCGGATAGAATCCCTGTGCTCCGGCACCGGTCAGAGGCCATCCGAGAGGAGAGAACATGATCGCGCTCTGGGTGATCCTGGGCATCGTCGTCCTGGTGCTCCTGTGGGGCGTCGTGGCGTACAACCGCTTCGTCTCCCAGCGCCAGTCCATCCGAGACGCCTACTCGAACATCGACACGGAGCTTCGTCGGCGGTACGACCTGATCCCGAACCTGGTCGAGACGGTGAAGGGCTACGCCTCACACGAGCGGGCCACGTTCGAGAACGTCACCGCGGCTCGCGCGGCGGCGATCCAAGCCCAGGGCCCCGAGCAGCAGGCCCAGGCCGAGAACATGCTGACGGACGCCCTTCGCCGGCTCTTCGCGGTGGCGGAGGCGTATCCCGAGCTGCGAGCATCGGAGAACTTCCAGGCCCTCCAGGCCGAGCTGGCCACGACGGAGGACCGGATCCAGGTCTCCCGGCGCTTCTACAACGCCAGCGTTCGCGACTACAACGAGCGGGTCCAGTCGGTGCCTTCGAACGTCATCGCCTCGACCTTCGGGTTCCGAGAGGAGCCGTTCTTCGAGATCGAGGAGGGTGACCGGGCCACGATGGAGCAGGCCCCCCGGGTCGACTTCGGCGGAACCGG
>DASQWG010000178.1:0-6047 GCA_035640375.1 Actinomycetota bacterium | reverse complement strand
TCGAGGAACGGGCCATTCCGCTGGGTCTGGTGGCCGAGTCGGATCGGGACACCCTGTGGGCGCGGCACATCGGGGACTGTCTCCGTGCGGCCGTAGCGTTTCGGCCGGAGGACCGAATCGCGTACGACCTGGGCTCAGGTGCCGGCCTCCCCGGGCTCGTGCTCGGGTGCGCGCTCACTGATCGGCGGTTCCGCCTCATCGAGCCGCGCCGCCGAGCGGTGGCCTTCCTCGAGCTGGCCGTCGAGCGGCTGGCGCTGAAGAACGTGGAGATCCTGAACGTGCGGGCCGAGGAGCTCGACGATCCGGCCGACGTGATCACAGCGAGGGCGTTCGCTCCTCCAGAGCGAACCTGGGCCGTGGCCCGGAGGCTGCTCCGTCCGGGCGGCCGCCTGGTCTACTTCGCCGGTGCCCGTCTGAGGGCCCCCGAAGCGTTGGCTCGAACCCTCGCCGACCCTCCGGTCGAGGTCGAGGTGGTCGAGCAGGTTGCTTCCGGCGCCCCGCTGGTTATCATGTCGCGGTAGTGGGCATGTTCAGACGGAGATGGGCCGAGAGCGAGGCGCCCGTCGACGCCCGGGTCCCCCGGGTGGTGGCTGTCGCCAACCAGAAGGGTGGCGTCGGCAAGAGCACCACGGCGGTGAACCTCGCCGCCTCTCTGGCCGAGCTCGGTCTGAAGGTCCTGGTCATCGACCTCGATCCTCAGGGGAATGCCTCGACCGGCCTGGGCATCGACCCCGGCCGTCGAACGATCGGCACGTACCAGGTGATCTCCCAGGGGGCGCCGGCCGAATCATCCGTGATGGAGACCTCGGTCCCGGGTGTCTGGGCCATTCCCTCCACGATCGACCTGGCAGGCGCCGAGATCGAACTGGTCGGGCAGATCTCCAGGGAGAACCGGCTGGCCAGGGCGATCGAGCCGCTCGTGGGCACCTACGACATCGTCCTGCTCGACTGTCCGCCCTCGCTGGGCCTGCTCACGGTCAATGCGCTCTCGGCTGCCCACGAGCTGATCGTTCCGATCCAATGCGAGTACTACGCGCTCGAGGGGCTGGGGCAACTCCTCCGCAACGTCAGGCTGATCCAGCAGAACCTCAACCCCAACTTGAGACTTACGGGCATCGTCCTGACGATGTACGACGCCCGAACCAAGCTGTCCGAACAGGTGGTGGCGGAGGTGCGACGGTACTTCGGGCCACGCGTGTATGACACTATCATACCCCGAACGGTTCGGCTCTCCGAGGCCCCCGGGTTCGGCAAGCCGATCACCGAGTACGACTCCGGCTCCAAGGGCGCCAGGGCCTATCGCGAGCTGGCGGTGGAGTTCCTGGAGCGGGAGGCAGTGGACGAACCGCTTCCCACCGAGGAACCCCCGTCGGTGATCGCGGTTCAGGCGGAGCCGGGCGACGAGGACGACGAAGGAGGCGACGAGGCGTGACCACCCCCCAGCGAGGCGGTCTCGGCCGTGGGCTGTCGGCGCTGATCCCAGGCGCGGCCGATGAAACCGGCCTGATCGAGGTCCCCGTGAACGCGGTGTCCCCGAACCCACGGCAACCCCGACAGGCCTTCGACGAGGAGTCCCTGGAGGCCCTGGCCCGCTCGATCCGGGAAGTGGGCGTCCTCCAGCCGATCGTGGTCCGGGTACTCAACGGCGGCTACGAGCTCGTGGCGGGGGAGCGGCGACTGCGGGCGGCCAAGCTCGCCGGCCTGGCCACGATCCCCGCGGTGATCCGGACCACTGACGATACCGAGTCGCTCCGCGAGGCACTGATCGAGAACATCCACCGGCAGGACCTCGGCGCGCTGGAGCAGGCGGCCGCGTTCCAAGAGCTCCTGGAAGACCTGGGGGTGACCCAGGAGGTCCTGGCCGAACGGCTCGGCCATTCGAGACCGTACGTGACGAACACGATCCGTCTCCTCCAGCTCCCCGGCGAGGTCCAGCGCCTCCTCGCCGAAGGTTCCCTCACCGCCGGGCACGCCCGGGCCCTGCTGGGGCTCGATGACGCCGACGCCCAGCTGACGCTGGCCCTGCGGATCGCGGCCGAGGGACTCTCCGTCCGACAGACCGAGGAGCTGGTGCGGACCTACGTGGCCCCGGCCGAGGGACGGCCGGCCAGGGAAGCCCGGCCACCCGACCCCAAGCTCCTCCAGTACGAGGAGGCCCTGGCCCAGGCCCTCGGCACACGAGTCCACATCCAGCGGGCCCGGCGCAAGGGGAAGATCGTGGTCGAGTTCGGCTCCAAGGCGGATCTCGGCCGGATCGTCTCCCGGATCGTCGAGGGCGGTTAGCCCGAACCGACCTCGGCCCGGGGGCCGGTGGGGGAGCGCTCCGCGAGCAGCTCCCCGAGCCGCCGGACGCCCTCCTCGATGGCCTCCTCGGGCGGATAGCAGAACGCCAGCCGGAGGTGGTCCCGGCCCGACCCGTCCGCGTAGAAGGCGGTCCCCGGCACGTAGGCCACCCCGCGCTCCACGGCCTCCGGCAGCAGCGCCTTGGTGTCGGCGCCCGGCGCGGTGACCCATACGTAGAAGCCGCCGGCCGGTCCGGTCCAGGCTGCCTCGGCCGGGAAGTGCCGCTCGAGGGCCCTCAGGCAGGCGTCCCGCCGGCGTCGGTACACCTCGACCATGCCCGCCAGGCTCCCCGTCCACCGGTCCCGGTCGGCCAGCCACGCCTCGGCCACCAGCATGTTGAGGTTCGAGGAGCACAGGTCGGCCGCCTCCTTGAGCAGCACCAGCTGCGAGGTCGTCCCGGCCGGGGCCACGGTCCACCCCACCCGGATGCCGGGACAGAAGATCTTCGACAGGGTGCCCAGGTAGATCACGTTCCCCGGATCGAGGGACCGGAGCGAGGGGAGCGCCTCACCCTCGAACCGGAGCATTCCGTAGGGGTCGTCCTCGACGATGGGGACGCCAGCGGCCCGGCACACCTCGACCAGCCGGCGCCGTCGGTCCAGGGACAGCGTCACCCCGGCGGGGTTGTGGAAGTTCGGGCAGACGTACAGGAACTTGGGGCGCGCCCCACCCGCCAGCGCATCCTCCAGGGCCGCGACCGAGAGCCCGTCGGCGTCCATCGGGATCTGGACATACCTGGGCTCGTACACCGAGAACGCCGAGAGCGCGCCGACGTACGAGGGGGCCTCGACGGCGATCTCGTCGCCGGGATCGATGAACAGCTTGCCCACCAGGTCGAGGGCCTGCTGGGCGCCGACCGTGATCAGGACGTCCGCCGGCTCGGCCTCGATCCCCTGCTCGGCCATCAGCGAGGCCAAACGAGCCTTCAGGCCCTCCTGGCCGGAGCCGGCGCCGTACTGCAGGGCCACGGCAGCCCGCTCGGTGATCACCTCCGTGACCACCCGCAGCACCTCCTCGGAGGGCAGCGCCTGGACGAAGGGCATGCCGCCGGCCAGGGAGATGACCTCCGGGCGGGCGGCCACGGCGAACAGGGCCCGGACCTCGGAGGCGGTCATGCCGGCCGAGCGGGCCGCATACCGTTCTGCCATCGCGTCGGCGGGCACCGTACGGGCATCGTACCAGCCGCCCCTGTGCCGCCGGTGTACCATCCCGGCGTGAGCGAGCTTCGCCGCGCTGGGCGCGCCATCGTTCTCGGGCTCGGGCTCGGGGCGCTCCTCCTCCGGGCCGCTCGCGGCCGGCCCTAGGCGCCACCGCATGGTCGGACGCCGTCTGGTCGACGTGACGCTCGACAACCTCGAGCACCTGCCTCCCGAGACCCGCAGCAGCCTGTACTGGGAGACGGATACCGACGAGGACCCGGCCGATCCCGCGTTCGAGAAGGAGGAATGGTTCTCGGGGGTGCTCCTCGAGTGGGGAAGCTGTGGGCTGGCCCTGGTAGAGGAGGAGCGGGGCATGGTGGGGTTCGCCCAGTTCGCCCCGCCGTCGTTCTTTCCCCGACTCACGAGGTTCCGGTGCGGACGGGTCTCCGAGGATGCCGTCTACCTGGCCTACTGCTACGTGGTGGCGCCGCGGCGGGGGTTCGGGGTGGGGACTCAGCTGATCCGGGCCGTGGCGGGTGCGCTGCTCGACCGAGACGTGCAAGCGGTAGAGGCGCTGGGAGATCGAGAGCGGAGCGACGGATGGGTCCTGCCGGCGCCGTTCCTGGGCGCGAACGGGTTCCACGTCGTGCTGGAGGATCCTCGATTCCCCCTGATGCGGCTGGACCTCACCACGGCCGTGCAGCCGAAGGAGACCGCCGGCTGGGCCGCGGTGCCCGGAGTGGCCTAGCCGCGCTCCGGCCTGGCCTCGCTCACGGCCTGGCCGCGCTCCCGGATGATCGTGCCGGCGGCCTGACCGGCGAAGTACCGCTCCAGCGCCGTGGCGATGGCCACGGCCACGTCCCGCACGAATCCCTCCTCGGAGAGCAACTGCTCCTCCTTGGGATTCGTCAGGAAGCACGGCTCGATCTGCACCGCGGGCATGCGCGTCTCGCGCAGGATGGGGAAGGCCTTCGGGTGGGTCCGTCCGTCACGGAGCCCGGTGGCCGAGGTCAGTTCGTCCTGCACGAGCTCGGCCAGCGTGGCGCCGGCCACCGATGAGGCCCCCACGCCGCCGAAGTAGTACGCAGAGGATCCCTCCGCCGAGGCATCCACGTGACTGTTGAGGTGGACCGAGACCAGCACCTCGGCGCCGGCTCGGTTGGCGCGGGCCGCGCGCTCCGACGCGTCCGGGTCCTCGGCGGCGCCGCGGAGGAGGCGAGGGTCCGAGCCACGTAGCCGGAGCTCGACCAGCAGCGCCTCGGCCACGCGATAGACCGCATCGGCCTCGCGGGTGCCGGCGGGGCCGATCGAGCCGGGATCGTGGGGACCATGGCCGGGATCAACCGCCACGGTTCGCCCGGTCAGGGACCCGGACCCCACCCGGACGGTCTCGGTCTCCCTGACCGCGGCCCGGCCCGGCCCGGTCACGGGGGCGGCCAGCAGCCGGTCGAGAGCCTCCAGCGTGGTCGGGCCGACGATCCCGTCCGAGCGCAACCCGACGTTCCGCTGGAAGTCTCGGACGGCCTGCGCGGTCTGGTCGCCGAAGATCCCGTCCTCACGGCCCGGATCGAAGCCCAGGATGTTCAGGCGCCGCTGCAGCGCACGAACGTCGTCTCCTCGGATGTTCGGGCGACGGAGGTACAGGACCCGGTCGCCGAGCGCGAAACCAGCCTCGACGAGCTCCTCCCAGGTCTCCGGGCCCACCAGGCCGTCGACCAGCAGGCCCCGCTCCTGCTGGAACGCCCTGATCGCACCCTCCGTCGATCCGTCGAACCGGTGGTCGTCGATCTCGAAGGCGTCGATGTGGAAGCCCAGCGCCAGGAGACGGGCGTGCACGTCGCGAACGTGATCGCCGCGGTCACCTCGGCGGATGGTCTGCACGGGGCGAAGTGTAGCGCCGGGTCAGGCGGGGATGTGGTCCTGCAGCTCCCGGAGGATGGCTTCCTTCGGCTTCGCGCCCACGACGCGAGCCCGCTCCTCGCCGCCGACGAAGAGGATCAGCGTGGGGATGCTCATCACGCCGTACCGGCGGGCGGTGTCGGGGTTGTCGTCCACGTTCAGCTTGGCCACGCGGATGACGTCGGACTTGTCCTGTCCGATCTCCTCGACCACGGGAGAGACCATGTGGCACGGAACGCACCAGTCGGCCCAGAAGTCGACCAGCACGGGCACGTCCGACTTCAGGATCTCCTGGTCGAACCCCTGGTCGGTGACCTCGGTGACTCCCCCCATACCGTCCATCCTCCTCGCCGTCTCATACGCCCCAAAAGCGGGCCCGGGGTCAGTATCTTCCAACGTCCCCCTGGTGTCTGCTATTCCATACCCGCGAACAGCCGAGCCGCCAGCCGATCGAAGCCGGCCGTATCCCTCTCGCGGGCCAGCTCTGCCAGCCGCCGCTCGCCGCTGGCCGTGGCTCGGACCGAAGCCCGGTACAGCCGGTGCAGCTGGGGATAGGGGTTCTCCCAGCCGTCCGGGCCCTCGATCCCCACGTGGAGGTGTGGCGGGAACTCGTCCTCCCGGCCCGGCGGCCCATAGCCTGTGTTGCCGACCAGGCCGAGCACGTCG
>DASQWG010000177.1:0-8564 GCA_035640375.1 Actinomycetota bacterium | reverse complement strand
AGCCGATCGTCACACCGACCACGGTCCCACCGGCCTCCGCGGCACCTCGGGAGACGGCGGCCATGATGCCGCCGTAGCCGCCGTTGGCCACCTCGAAGCCGGCCCCGGCGGCCAGGCGGCCGAACTGCCGCGCCTCGGCGTGCTCCGGCTCGTCCTCGCGCACCCAGGCCCCGCCGAACACCGTCACCCGAGGCGGTGGGGCGGCGACGGCAGGGTCGAGGAGGGGCCCGGGTCCCGCTCGGACGGCGTCCCCGCCCGGGACGGCCGTCCACCGCCGGTCGCCGTCGCTCCCAACCGCCGCCCGACGAGCCGCGGTCGACCAGAACCGGACCGCGGCTGGGACCTCGCCGAACTCCGTCGGCCTCCAGAGCCCGGCCTCGCCCGGGGTGGTCGAGGGGACTCCGGCGGTGCGCAGCCGCTGGACCTCGGCCAGCGCGGCACCCTCGTCCGAGGTGACCACGAGCATCCCCCGGCCGCCCGGCCCGAGGACGCGGTCGGTCACGCCGCCCGGTCGGGGAGGCTGCCGATGCCGCCGGCCAGGCTGTAGGCGTCGAGCCCCCGACGGCGGAGGTCATGCGCCACCAGCTCGGACCGGTGGCCGTGGGTGCAGACGAAGAGGTAGGTCCGGCCGGGCTCGAGCTCGTCGGCCCATTCGTGGATCCGGCTGAACGGGAGTCGAACGTCACCGGCCTGCGGGCCTTCCTCGACCTCGCGGACGTCCACGACCACGGCGCCATCGGGCGGCTCATTCACCACGTGCTCGGGCGGTGGGCCCGGGCGCCAGGTGGTGAGGTCGATCTCCATGGCTCCGCTGGCGGCCTCCTCGACGAACCAGTCGTCGAGCCGGCCCTCGGCCCCGAGCACGTGCCGGAGCCGCGCGGCGGTCTCCACCCGGCCGGTGGCGATGTTGCAGTGCTCCTGGACCCGCACCGAGGCGTCGTGGGTGCCGATCTCGCGGGCCCGGGACAGGATCTCCTCCTTGTCCATCCCGATCAACGGGCGCAGCACCGGCACGCCCGCGGCGTCCTCGGCCACCGCAAGGTTGCGCACCGTCTGGGTCGAGACCTGGCCGAGGGCCTCCCCGGTGACCAGGGCCTCCGCGCCCAGGCGCTCCGCCAGGATGGTCCCGGCCCGGTACATCGCCCGCTTCAGGACGACCTGCCGGATCCCCGGCTCCACCCGAGCCCGCAGGGCGGCCACGGCCGGAGCGAGATCGATCACGTGGGCCCGGGGCTCCACGCCCGGGGCCCACCTCGCCACCAGGTCCCTGGCCACCTCGAGGGCGGCGTCGATCTGGCCGCAGCCGCCGAGGTCGCACGTCACCAGGTCCAGGGCCATCCCCCGACGCATGGCCATCCAGGCCGCCACCGGTGAGTCGAACCCGCCCGAGAACAGGACCACGGCTCGGCCCCCCACGCCGACCGGGAGGCCGCCGGCCCCGGGGCGCCGATCGAGGGTCAGGTACGCGGTGTCGTCGACGATCTCCAGCGGCACCTCGACCTCGGGCTCGGTCAGGTCGACCCCGGCCGAGCCGGGCCGCAAGGCTTCGCCCAGGGCCACGGCCACGTCGATCGATCGGAACGCGTGCTCGCCGGAGCGGCGGGGCCGGACGGCGAACGTCCGTCCGGCGACCAGGTCGCGAGCAAGCGCGGCGGCCTGGGCCACCAGCCCGTCCAGGGAGGCGAACCGGATCACAGCGGCGTCGGAGACGGAATGCAGCCCGAAGACGCGATCGAGCACCTCAGCGGCCGAGTCCCGCGAGTCCGTCCGCACCAGGACCCGGCTCCAGCGAGGCTCGGCCTGGGCCCGGATCCCGGCGCGGCGCAGCGCGGCCCGAACGTTCCCGGTCAGCGTGCGGAGGAAACGGCGACGGGTCCTCGCCGACTTCGTGCCGATCTCGCCGGCGATCTTCAGGACGAGCAGGCGTTCCATGGCCACCATGGTAGACGGGGCTCAGCCGACCGAGGGCAGCTCGAGCTCCGGGAGCCCACGGCCCTCCCGCTCGGCCTCCTCGATGGCCTCAGCATGAGCCTCCAGCACGGCGGCCAGGGCCTCGACGTCGATGTCGTGGTGACGCGGCCCGTACCGGCTGATCCTCGACAGGCCCCGGCGGAGCAGCGTGTGGGCGCCGTGCGGGTTTCCACGTCGGTAGTGCGTGTACCCCGCCCCCACTTGCGAGAGGCCCTTGAAGAACTCCTCGTCCGGGGTTCCCTTGGCCTGCTTCCATGCGGTCTCCCAGGCCTCGTGGGCCGGGAAGAATCGGCCCCCGTCGAAGTGCCGCCGGGCCAAGCGGTGGTTCTCCTCGAGGGGCAGGGCGTCGAAGTCCTCGAGCTCGAGGCGATTCTCCTGCTCCCAGGGGAGCAGGCGCCCCAGCTCGTCGCGTGGCCGGGTGGTCTTCTGGCCGGGCTCCCGGGGCGGAGGCTCGGACACGCCGTCATCCTACGTGCTGGAACGCGGGCGTCCGGCTTGCTAGTGTCCCCCCGACCGACCAAGGAGGGCTCGAATGGCACAGCAGCCGCCCCCACCGCCCCCACCCGGTACACCCTCAGCGATGCCCGGGCCCGGTGCACGGCCTCCGGGATACGGGGGTGCCGCGACGTTCCTCATCATCGTGGGCATGCTGGGCATCCTTTATTCGCTCCTGATCCTGGCGGCCTCGGGACGCGTCGAGGAGCTCCTCCTGGAAGCCGGGGTGGCCCAGTCCGACATCGACGCCGCCACGTCGGTGTTGCTCGCCCTGGGGGCGGTCCTCCTGATCGTCCATCTGGGCCAGGTGGTGAGCGGCTGGCTGCTCCTCCGGGGCCGAGCGCGCGGCCTGGCCGGGGCGATGGCCATCATCGGCGGGGTGATCTGGCTGATCGTGCTGATCCTCGGCTTAGGACAGGGGACCGTGGACCCGATCGGGCTGGTCATGGCCCTGGCCGCCATCGCCTGCGCCATCACGGTGCCGATCCTCCTCGGCAGGGCGAGGATGGCGCCGGCGGCCTGACCGACCGGTCACCCGTCTATCCTTCCGGCCATGGGCCGGGCCCTGCTGACCGATCTGTACGAGCTGAACATGGCCTCGTCGTACCTGCGACGGGGCATGACGGCCCCGGCGACGTTCAGCCTGTTCGTGCGGAACCTCCCCGAGGACTGGGGGTTTCTGGTCGCCTGCGGCCTGGACCGGTGCCTGGAGTTCCTGGAGGGGTTCCGGTTCACCGAGGAGGACCTGGCGTACCTGGCGGATGAGCACGGCTATTCGGAGCCGACCTTGGAGGCCTTCGCCTCGCTCCGGTTCACGGGATCGGTGCGGGCGGTGCCCGAGGGCCGCATCGTGTTCGCCGACGAGCCCCTGCTCGAGGTGACGGCGCCGCTCCCCGAGGCCCAGCTCGTCGAGAGCTATCTCCTCAACCAGGTCACGTACCAGACCGCCGTGGCCTCGAAGGCGGCTCGGTGCCGGCTGGCCGCGCCGGACGCCGCCATGGTCGACTTCTCGTTCCGTCGGGTGCACGGGGGCGAGGCCGGTCTGGGGGTGGCACGGGCCACCGCGATCGCCGGCTTCACCGCGACCTCGAACGTCGAGGCGGCCAGGATGCTGGGCCTGCGGGCCACCGGGACCATGGCCCACTCCTATATCGAGGCGTTCCCGTCGGAGATCGAGGCCTTCCGGGCCTTCGCCGAGGACTTCCCGGATCGGGTCGTGCTGCTGGTTGATACGTACGACACCGCTCGGGGCGTCCGTCACGCCATCGAGGTGGGCCAGGAGCTGGCCGGCCGCGGTCAGCAGCTCATGGGGATCCGCCTGGACAGCGGCGACCTCGCCGGGCTGGCGGTGGAGGCCCGGCGGGCCCTTGACGACGCGGGGCTGCGGAACGTGCAGATCCTGGCCTCGGGCGGGCTCGACGAGCATGAGATCGCTCGGCTCGCATCCGCGCGCGCACCGATCGACGCGTACGGGGTGGGGACCAAGGTCGGCGTGGCCGAGGACGCTCCGGCCCCCGACAGCGTGTACAAGCTGGTCGAGTACGACGGCGAGGCCGTGTGCAAGCTGTCGTTGCGGAAGGCCACCCTCCCCGGGCCGAAGCAGGTGTGGCGAACCTCGCGCGGTGACGTGATCGGGCTGGCCTCGCAGGACGGGCCCGAGGATGGCGAGCCGCTCCTGATCGAGGTCCTGAAGGCCGGGCAACGTCTCGACGACGGCTCGATCGAGGCGGCGGCCGGGAGGTTCGCTTCCGACCTCGAGGCCCTGCCGGAGGAGCTCCGTTCGCTCCGAGCGCCCCACCGGGAACCCCGGCGAACCGAGGAGCTCGAGGCGCTGGCCCGTCGGGTGGCCCAGCGGATCAGGGACCGGGAGGGTCTCTAGGCGTGGGAGACTGGGAGGCGTGGAGCGCGTCACCTGGACCAGTCGCCCAGACCTGGACCACCCGGTCCTGATCGCCGCGTTCCGAGGGTGGAACGACGGTGGGGAGGCGGCGTCAACGGCCGCCGCTTACCTGCGGGACCGATGGGGGGCCGAGCCGCTTGCCGACATCGATCCCGACGGCTTCCTCGACTTCCAGATGACCCGGCCGACGGTTCGGCTCGAGGCCGGCGTGACCCGCCGGATCGACTGGCCCGAGCTTCGGTTCTCGTTCGCCCGCGTCGAGGGGCGGGACGTGGTGGTCTTCCTCGGGATCGAGCCGAACGTCCGGTGGCGGGCGTTCGTCGAGACGTTCGTGGGTGCGGCCCGGGCGATCGATGTCGGGGAGGTGGTGACGCTCGGGGCGTTCCTGGCCGACGTCCCGCACACCCGTCCCACGCCGGTGACGGGCCTCGCCGTGGACCCTGGGCGTTCGCGGGAGCTCGGGCTCACCTCCTCGCGGTACGAGGGCCCGACCGGGATCGTCGGCGTGGTCCACGACGCCATGGCCCGGGGCGGTTTCGGGGCCTCGTCGCTGTGGGCGGCCGTGCCTCACTACCTCCCGGGCGGGCCGAACCCCAAGGCCGCCGTGGCGTTGGTGCAGAAGATCGGCGCACTGACCGGTCTCACCGCCAACACCGACACGCTCGACCGGGCGGCGGGGTCGTGGGAGGCTCAGGTGACCTCGACGATCGCCGACAATGCCGAGCTCAGCGCGTACGTCCGCCGCCTGGAGCAGGTGGCCGGCGAGCGGGAGGGGCCTTCGGAGATCCCCAGCGGCGAGGCGCTGGCCGACGAACTCGAGCGGTTCCTCCGGGAGCAGCGCGGCGACGGCGGCTAGCCTCGGGGGCCCGCCGCGGCCCGGTCCGCCACGACCACGACCCGCCCGGCTGTCACCCGAGTCGCGGGGATGTCCTCGTCGCGGAGCAGTCCCCGGAGCGCGTCGCGCTTCTGCTCGCCCGCCACGAGGAACATCGCCACCCGAGCGGAGGACAGCACCGGCAGCGTCAGCGTGATCCTGGGGTGATCGGGGCGGTCGACCCGGGCCACCCACCGGTCGCGCTCGTCGAGGGCTGCGTCGCCGGGGAAGAGCGAGGCCGTGTGGCCGTCGGCACCCAGCCCAAGGACCGCCAGATCGAGCCGCAGCGTGCCGAACGCCCGACGAAGCGCCGCCTCGTGGCCGTCCGCGTCGCAACCCGAGCCCGGCATCGGATGCACCCGCGGCGGCGGATCGAGCCGCGAGAGCAACGCGCGTTCGATCATCCCCGCGTTCGACTCGGGATGATCGAGCGCGACACAGCGTTCGTCGGTGAACAGCACGTCCACGTCGCTCCAGCGATAGTCCGTCGTGGCCAGCCGCTCGTAGAACGGGCGGGGCGTCGAGCCACCGCCGAGGGCGAGCACTCGCGGCGCGACCTCGAGGAACTCGGTGACCGCCGTCCCGACCGGGTCGTCGGTCACCACGAGGTCGGCCACGGCGCCACCCTATCCCGTACCCTCGGGCCCGTGACCGTGGAGATCCGCCGACTTCGCCCCGAGGACGTGCGCGAGGCCGGCGATGTCACCGCCCTGGCCTACCGGCGGCAGGCCGAGCCGGCCTCGACCAGCCCCAACTACCTGGCCCGCATCGCCGACGTGGGGACCCGAGCCCGCCACGCGGTCATCCTGGTCGCCGTAGAGAACGGTCGGGTGCTGGGATCGGTGACGGTGGAGCTGACCGGTCGCATCCCCGGCGGCCATCCGCGGCCGCCGCTGGAGCCGGACCAGGCGCACGTCCGCATGCTCGGTGTCCACCCCGACGCCCAGGGACGAGGGATCGGCCGCCGCCTGATGGAGGAGGCTGCCGAGAAGGCCCGGCGCGCCGGGAAGCGTCGGGTCACGCTGGAGACGACCGAGACGATGCGGGTGGCACAGCGCCTGTACGAGTCGATGGGGTACCGACGTCAGGACGACCTCGAGTTCGACGACGGGTTTCGGCTCCGATCCTACGAGCTCGAGCTCTAGGGTCTTCCCTTCTCACAGGCCCGGGCCGTGTCCTTGCCCGACCCGCCCTGGCACCGGTCGACTGCGGGACCGCCGTTCATCCGGTCGTTGCCGGCCTGGCCCTTGAGCACGTCCTTCCCGGCCTGTCCGGCCATCCGGTCGTTGCCACCGCCGCCGAGGACGAGGTCCTTGCCACCGCCGCCTTTCAGGGTGTCGTTCCCGCCCAGACCGCACACGATCTCGGCGGCGGCGGTCCCGATCAGGGTGTCCGCGCTCTCGGTCCCGACCAGCTGCGGCCTCGGGTCGCTCTCGAATCCGGGGCACTTCGCCGCCGGCGGGGGCGGTGGCGGGGGCGGAGGTGCGTCATCGTCCGTGATCGTCCCTGTGCCCTGGCCGTCACCGATCGTCGCACCGTTCGGGTCGGACAGGGTGACCGTGAACGTCTCGTTCGACTCGACGGTGGTGTCGCCGTTGATCCTGACGGCGATCGTCTCCGCCATGTCGAGCGCGCTGAACGTCACGATGCCCGAGTCGGTGACGTAGTCGGCTGGCGCCGTTGCCGTGCCTTCGCTCGTTGCCCAGTCCACGGTCACCTGACTTGAGCTGGGCCCGGAGAGGGAGACCGAGAAGGTGGCCTGGGTCGTCCCGGCGTTCCCTTCCGTGGCCGATGCGTCGCCGATGGAGACCGTTGGCTGGGGGTCGTCGTCGGTGATCGTGCCGACCCCCTGTGCATCGTTTATCGTTGCGTTCGAGGGATTAGACAGGTCGACGGTGAACGTCTCGTTGCCCTCGTGGACGACGTCACCGACGACGTTGACGACGACGTCCTCGGACACGTCCCCCGCCATGAAGGTCACGGTACCGATGTTCGCGGCATAGTCGCCTGGGGACACCGCCGTTCCGTCCGCCGTGTCCCAGTCGACCGTCACCGTGCTCGCGCTCGGCGTGGACAGCGAGACCGTGAACGTGGCCGGGGTAGTGCCCGTGTTGCCCTCGGTGACGGTCTCGTCGTCGATCGAGATCGTGGCCGCGTCGTCGTCGGTGATCGTGCCGGTGGCCTGGCCGTCCATGATCGTGGCGCCTCCGGCGTTCGACAGGTTCACAGTGAAGGACTCGGAAGCCCCCTCGTCGATAACGTCGCCGTTCACGGTGACGTTCACGGTCTCCGAGGTGTCGGAGGGCGCGAAGGTCACCGTTCCGCTGGCAGCCTGGAAATCCTCGGGGTCAGTAGCCGTTCCTTCCGCGGTTGCCCAGTCAACCGTGACGGTGTCGGGGCTGGCCGCCGACAGCGTGACGGTGAAGCTCGCCGTGGTGGTCCCGATGTCGCCCTCGCTGACACTGGTGTCGGCGATGGAGATGGTCGGCGAGGTCGTTCCTAGCGCGACCCGGCACCGGGAAAACTCGGACGTGTTCCCGTTGGCGTCCGTGGCCGTCGCAGTGATGACCTCCCCTGCCGACACTGCGGGCGATCCATCGGAGGTGAACGTGAATGTCGCGTCCCCACCGGCGTTCGTTGTCACCGGGGTGAGCTCCCCGAGGTATGTCCTCCCCTCGCCGTGGTTGTTCGGCGAAGTGGCGTCGCAGGCCGGGCTCGAGTAGAAGTCCAGCGAGAACGCGCTCGATGGGACGCTGTTCAGCGTGCCGTTCACGGTGACCGCACTCCCAGTGACCTCGGCCGTGGCCACCAACGGGTAGTTCTGTCCCAGGTTCGCTCCCACATCGGGATCATCCAGGTCGTTGGCGTTCACCGACCCGGTAGGGTCGAGGTCGATCCCGAGACCGCCGTTGGAGTGGATCGAGTTCGCCCGGATCGAGTTCCCGGTCGCCCCGGAGTTCACGGTGACGCCCTGGGAGCCGTTGTTCGCGATCACGTTACCGGCACCCGCAGCGATTCCGCCGACCGTGTTGTTGTCGCCGCTCATTGAGATGCCGGCGCTCGAATTGCCCACAGCGGTCGTCCCGTCGGAACCGACTCCGATGTAGTTCCCTTGGATGATGTCGTTGTTGGCGCCCTCGTCACCCCAACCGAGTCCGGTACCGTTGTTCCCCGAGATGACGTTCCTGGCCTCGGGGGCGGTGCCTCCGATCGTGATCACCGAGGAGTCGGTCCCGCTGGAGATCCCCGCGCCGCTGTTCCCAAGGTCGAGGAGCCCGGTCACGTCGGTGCCGATGTAGTTGCCCTGGATCAGGTTGTCCGAGC
>DASQWG010000176.1:0-2821 GCA_035640375.1 Actinomycetota bacterium | reverse complement strand
CGAATCGGGCGCGACCGTGGTCCTGCTCGTCGGTCCGGAGACCGCGGAGCGCCTGGCCCATGCCACCGCGTTCGCGGAGATCTCGCTGGCCGTGGCCTCGGCGTCCTCGCCGTGAGCAGGAGGGGGCCGCCTCGCCGCGGCTACACTGCCCCGCATGCTCCAGGCGATCGTGCTCGGCGCGGCCCAGGGGCTCACCGAGTTCGTCCCGGTCTCGTCCTCGGCGCACCTCGTGCTGGTGCCGTTCCTCCTGCGCTGGCCGATCCCCAGCCTGGCGTTCGACGTGGCCATCCACCTGGGCACGCTCCTGGCGTTGCTCGTGTACTTCTTCGCGGATCTGGTGAACATGCTCGCCGGTGCGGCCAGGGCGGCCGTGGGCCGGGGCGACGAAGCCGATCGCCGCCAGGGGCGTCTGGTGCTCCTGCTCGCGGTCGGGACGGTGCCGGCCGCCGTCGCCGGGTTCGCGTTCGAGGTCTTCGTCGAGGATCTGTTCGACCGGCCTGCGGTAACGGCGGCACTGCTGCTCGTCACCGCCGGGCTGCTCGTGGCCGGCGAGGCCGTCAACGGCCGTCGTCCTCCGGAGCGCCGCCGGGAGATGGGTGCGGTGGGATGGTTGGACGCCCTGGTCATGGGGGTGTTCCAGGCGCTTGCGCTCGCACCGGGGATCTCCCGCTCCGGGGCCACGATCTCGGCCGGTCTCTTTCGAGGGCTGGCCCGGGAGCCGGCGGCCCGGTTCTCCTTCCTGTTGAGCATCCCGGCCATCCTGGGCGCTGCGGTGCTGGCCATCCCGGACGTCCCGCCCGGCACGGACTGGGGGCCCACGGTGGCGGGGGCCGGGGTCGCCGCCGTGGTGGGGTTCGCCGCGATCGCGTTCCTGCTTCGCTACCTGCGGACCCGGACCATGCTGCCGTTCGCTGTGTACTGTGTGGCGCTCTCGGCGGTGTCGCTCACGGTCGCGGCGGTGCGATAGCGGCCCGAGCTTCTGTCCGAAGCCCGGCCGTCAGCGCCCGGCCACGGTCATCTCGCCCACGAGGATGGTCGGAGAAGCGATCCCGCCGGCAGCGAACCGGATGTCTGAAGCGACGGCCTCCACGTGTTGCAGCACCTCCGGGAGCGTGCTGGCGATGGTCATCTCGCGAAGCGGCTCGCCGAGGGCGCCGTCCTCGACCCGAAGCCCCGCGGCCCCGACCGAGAACTCACCGCTGACCGGGTTGGCGCCCGAGTGCACCCCCGTGACCTCCTGCACGTACACCGCCCGGCCGGCAGACCCCAGCAGCGCCTCGGCGGAGTGCGTCCCGGGGGCGACCACCAGATTCGAGGTCGACACGCCGGGCACGCCTCGGTAGGACGGTCGGGCGGCGTTTCCGGTGGAGGTGGTGCCGTCGCGGCGGGCGGTCACGGTGTTGTGCAGGAACCCGCGGAGCACCCCGGCCTCGATCAGTGGCGTTCGCGAGGTGGGAACACCCTCGTCGTCGAACGGCGCCGAGGCCGGGCCCTCGGGAAGGCGGCCGTCGTCGACCAGGGTCAGGCTCTGGGAGGCCACCCGTTCCCCCACCTTCTCCGCCAGGAGCGACCGCCCCTTCTGAACCTCCTCCGCCGACAGCCCCGAGGCCAGCACGCCGAGGAACGCCGCGGCCGCCCACGGGTCCAGCACCACGGGGAGTCGCTCGGTGGCCGGCTTGACCGCGCCGAGGAGCCGGGCCCCGCGCTCGGCGGCCTCCCGGCCGACCGCCTCGTGGTCGAGTTCCTCGGGCTCGCGGGCCACCGCGAACGAGAACCCGGTCCGTGTATCGCCGTCCCGCTCCGCGATGGCCAGCGCCACGCACCAGCAGTCGGTCCGCCGGTACTCCGCGGCGAGGCCGGCGGTCGAGCCCAGCGCGACTCGGGACACGGCGTCCCCGTACATCACTTCCTCGACCCGGCGGACGTCGGGACCGGCGGAGACCGTGGCCCGCTCGAGGTCCAGGGCCAGGGCCACCTTCCGCTCCGGCTCGAACCCGAGGAGCGCCTGACGGAACAGGCCGGGAACGTCCTCCGCTGTGACCGCCTCCGGGAGCGCGTGGGCCTGGTCCACCGTGGCATGCGCCGCGGCGCCCCGCGCCGCAACCAGCAGCTCCGCGGTCTCGTCCGGCGACGGGTCGGCCGCCCACGCGTATCCCATCCGGCCGGCGGCGATCACCCGCACCCCGATTCCTCGGGAGGCGGCCGAGGTCAGCGCCTCGATCTCGCCGCCCCGGGCCTTCACCTCCGTCCGCGCGCTCTCCAACGCGTACGCCTCGGCGTGCTCGCCGTCCTCCGCCCGGGTGAGCGCCGCGCGGCACAGATCACCGAGGTCAGCCACCGGTCCCTCCCACGGTCATCCGGGCGATCCGCAGTGTGGGGCTTCCGGTCGTGACGGGGACGCCCTGGCCGTCCTTGCCGCACGTCCCCGGCCGAGCGTCGAAGTCGGCGGCCACGGCGTCCACCGCCTCCAGGATCTCGATGCCATTGCCGATTAGGTTCGCGCCTCGCACCGGCGTGGTGATGGCGCCGTCCTCGATCAGGTACGCCTCCGAGACGCCGAAGACGAAGTCCCCGGTGGCCGGATTCACCTGGCCACCCCCGAGATGCTTCGCGTACAGGCCGCGCGCGGTGTCGGCCACGATGGCGTCCGGGTCGGAGGACCCGGGCAGGATGGAGGTGTTCGTCATGCGCGGGATCGGGAGGTTGCCGTACGACTGACGGCGGCCGTTCGCCGTCGGCGCGGCCCCGTCCTTCCCCGCCCAGAACCGGTCGTACAGCATCCCCACGAGGACGCCCTCCTCGAACAGCACGGTGCGCGCCG
>DASQWG010000175.1:0-3426 GCA_035640375.1 Actinomycetota bacterium | reverse complement strand
ACGTTCGATCGCCTGGTCGCCGAGGCGGAGCGGCGCGGGATCAGGGTGATCGTCGACCTCGTGCCGAACCACACCAGCGACCGGCATCCCTGGTTCCTCGACGCCCGAGCCTCTCGCGAGGCCCAGCACCGGGACTGGTACGTCTGGGCGGACCCCAAGTCGGACGGCGGACCGCCGAACAACTGGCGCTCGGTGTTCGGGGGGCCGGCGTGGACCCTCGACGAGGCGACCGGGCAGTACTACCTGCACAACTTCCTGGCGGCGCAACCGGACCTGAACTGGTGGAACGATGAGGTCCGCGCGGCCTTCGACGACATCCTGCGGTTCTGGCTCGACCGACGCGTGGCGGGCTTCCGGATCGACGTGGCGAACGGCCTGGTGAAGGACCGAGAGCTCCGGGACAACCCGCCCATCACCGGCGAGGACCACCCCCTCCTCCGCCGGCAGGGCCTCCGGCCCGTCTACAACCTGAACCGTCCCGAGGTGCACGAGGTGTTCCGGCGGTGGCGAACGCTCGTCGACGCCTACCGCCCGGACCGGGTCCTGCTCGGAGAGACCTGGGTCTTGGACCTCGAGCAGCTGATCCCCTTCTACGGCAGCGGGACCGACCAGCTCCACCTGGCCATGAACTTCCCCTTCGTCTTCGCCGACCTCGGCCCGGCGATGCGATCGGTGGTCGAAGCCGCCGAGGCCGCGCTCCCGCCCGGGGCGTGGCCAGCGTGGCACGGGTCCAGCCACGACGCGGGGCGGTTCCCCACCCGCTGGGCCAAGGGCGATCCGAGGAAGATTCGGGCCGCCCTGGTGACCTTGCTCACGCTCCGAGGGACTCCGCTCCTCTACTCCGGCGACGAGATCGGCATGCCCGAGGTCGACGTCCCCCCGGACCGGCTCCGGGACCCGGTCGGGCTCCGCGGGTGGCCCGAAGAGCCGGGCCGGGACCGGGCCAGGACCCCGATGCCGTGGACGCCGACCGGCGGATTCACCCGGCCCGGGGTGGAGCCGTGGCTGCCGTCGGGGGACCCCGCGGCCTGCAACGTCGAGGACCAGCTCCAGGATCCCGGCTCGGTGCTGCACCTGTGCCGGGACCTCATCGCGCTGCGGAGGGACCGCCCGGACCTGGCGCTCGGCTCCTTCGCCGCGATCGAGGCCCCGGACGGCGTGTGGGCGTGGCGGCGCGGCGACACCACGGTGGTGGCCGTCAACGCGTCCGACGCTCCCACCGAGCTCGACCTCGACGGCGAGGTCCTCCTGGGGACCCGGCCCGACCGGGAGGGAGCCCGGGGTCCGTTCGACCTGGCGCCCTGGGAGGCCGTGGTCGTCGAGAGCTGAGGCGGGCTCGACCTCCGACCCGACCCTGAGGTTGAATACGCTCGACAGGAGGGACGCATGGCCGAGATCGTGCTCGACGACGTTTCCAAGATCTACGGGGATGGCACCAAGGCCATCTCCGACCTCGATCTCCAGATCAAGGACGGCGAGTTCATGGTGCTGGTCGGCCCGTCCGGATGCGGCAAGACCACGGCGCTGCGGATGGTGGCGGGCCTCGAGGGCATCAGCGAGGGGACGATCCGGATCGGCGAGCGGGTCGTGAACACCGTCCCCCCGAAGGAGCGGGACATCGCCATGGTGTTCCAGAACTACGCGCTGTACCCGCACATGACGGTGTACGACAACATGGGCTTCGGGCTGAAGCTGCGGAAGGTCTCCAAGGAGGAGATCGACCGCCGGGTGCGTGAGGCTGCGGCGATCCTCGGTCTGGAGGAGTTCCTGGACAAGAAGCCGGGGGCGCTCTCCGGAGGCCAGCGACAGCGCGTGGCCATGGGCCGGGCCATCGTCCGGGAGCCGAAAGCGTTCCTGATGGACGAGCCCCTGTCGAACCTCGACGCGAAGCTCCGGGTGAAGATGCGGTCGGAGATCTCCCGGATCCAGGACGAGATCGGCGTAACCACCCTCTACGTGACGCACGACCAGGTCGAGGCCATGACCATGGGAGACCGGGTGGCGGTGATCCGCAAGGGCGTCCTCCAGCAGGCCGACACCCCGCAGTTCCTGTACGACCATCCACGGAACCTGTTCGTGGCCGGGTTCATCGGCTCGCCGGCGATGAACATGGTCGACGCGGAGCTCTCGCGCTCGAACGGCTCGGCTCGCGTGGAGTTCGGCGGCCTCCGCCTGGAGATCCCCGACCAGGTCCTGTCCGAGCGCCCCGACCTGCAGAGGTACGTGGGGAAGCCGGTCATCCTGGGGATCCGGCCCGAGGACATGGAGGACACCACGCTGGCCTCGGATGCCCCCGCCGAGCGACGGATCCGGGCCACCGTGAGTCTCCGCGAGGACCTCGGGGCCGAGGTGCTGGTCCACTTCGCGGTGTCGGCTCCGCCGGTCCTCACCGACGATACTCGGGAGCTGGCCGACGACATCGGCCAGGAGATCCTCCAGACGACCGAGGCCAGCGCCGCGAGCGGCACGTCGATCTTCCTGGCCCGGCTCAGCCCGAGCACGAAGGCGCGAGAGGGCGATCCGATCGAGCTGGTGGTCGACATCAATCGACTCCACTTCTTCGACCCGCAGACCGGCCAGGGAATCTACGGCGGCTAAGCCACCCGATTTGACAAATCCACGACACCCAGCCTAAGTTCGGCGAAATCGTTTTCGGTCACCTGGGGGAACAACAGCGACGACGCCGGGCACGAGCATCAGGGAGATCGCCGCCGGGCTCGGCGTGTCGGTGGCCACGGTGTCGCGGGTCCTGAACGACTACCCCGACGTCGCGCCCGAGACCCGGGCCCGGGTACTCGAGGCGATCCGCACGGCCGGATTCGTCCCCGATCGCACGGCCCGGAGCCTGGTCACCGGACGGGGCCAGGTGATCGCGGTCATCCTGGAGACGGGCCGGGGGCATCCGGACCTGCTGCACCCGTTCTTCCAGGAGGTCCTCATGGGGCTGCGGCGCTCCGTAAGCGCCTCAGCGTACGACCTCCTCCTGCTGAGCACTCCCGGCGATGGCCTGACCTACGAACGCCGGATCCGTCACCACCGGGTCGACGGCGTCCTTCTGATGGGTGCCCGAGGCTCCGACCCGGGGATCGCCGAGATCCTGGCCGCTGGCGTGCCCTGCATGGCGGTCGACCTCGACCTGGCCGGGCCTCGAGCCGGCTCGGTCTCCTCGGACAACGTCGAGGGCGCGGCCGTGGCCGTCCGCCATCTGCACACGCTGGGCCACCGCCGGATCGCCCTGATCGGGGGGCCTCGAGACACCAAGCCGGGCGCCGACCGCCTGGCCGGGTTCCGCCGTGAGGTTGCTCGGCTGGGCCTGCCGCTCCACCCCGACTACGAGCGGGACGGCGACTTCTACCCGGAGTCGGGACAGACGGCGATGCGCACGCTCCTGGACCTCTCCGAACCGCCCACCGGCGTGGTGGCCGC
>DASQWG010000174.1:0-2592 GCA_035640375.1 Actinomycetota bacterium | reverse complement strand
CCGCCAGGAGCGCCGAGGTCGAACGGACCAGGGGACCCATGCCGAGGTCGCGAGCACGCTCCAGCGCCCCCGATGCCAGCTCCCGCGCCCGGCCTCCATCTCCTGGGGCGTCCCTTCGGAGCAGGGCGGCGGCCAGCTCATGTTGAGCGTGGGCGACGAAGGGGGCGGCTCCCATCCGCAGCGACCGGTCCACCGCAGCCGACAGGTGCTCGGCGGCCTCGTCCAGGAGGCCCTCCACCCCTGCCAGGATGCCCAGATATCGATCGACGGGGCCCAGCCACAGCTCGGGTGGACTGTTGGCGGCCAGATCGGCGTAGGGGCACAGCCGCTCGTACAACCGCCGCGCCGCGGACCGGTCCTCCAGCAGGGCGGCGACCTCGGGGAGCAGACACATGCCGAACAGCCACTCGTTGTCGAACGGAAGGTCGTCGAACTTCCGGACGGCCAGGTCCTCGAACACCACACGGGCCTCGTCCCGTCGACCCATCGCGGCATACAGGTTGGCAAGCGCGCAGCGGAACATCGGATACCACGGGAATTCGTGGACGGCGTCGCGGATGTGCCGTTCCGCCTCGGCCGCGCGGCCTCGCTCCCGTCGGAGCCAGAACAGCTGGAGCCGGTACGCGGTCTCCGCCTCCATCCGCTGGGCCGACCCGCCCACCCGGCGCGCGTCCCGCACGAGGTCCTCGGCCTGGTCGAACCGGCCCTCGAGGAGCGCCAGCGTGGCGCGGTCGGCCGCGACGTACCAGGCCTGCGACGGCTGGCGAGTCTCCTCGGCCAACCGAGCCGATGCCACGTGCTCGGCCCGGGCCTCCTCGAGCTCGCCAAGCGTCATCAGAGCCTTGTGGCGGATCAGCACGGCCTGCAGCAGCCGGTCACGGTCCCCGATCTCCGCGGCGATCCGCTTCAGCTCCTCCGCGATCTCCAGCTGCTCCCGAGTGCTGTCCGGGCTCCAGATCGCCGTGTAGCGAGCCAGCAGGGCGTACGCCAGGGCCTCCTGATCGCCCAGCCGGCGGGCCATCCGGACCGCCTCTCCGGAGAGCGCATCTCGCCGGTCGGCCACCGGCTCGTCCCGAAGTGCCCCGGAGAGCCGGGCCAACAGGCGAGCCCGGAGTGCACTGTCGCCCGGCGAGAGGGCCGACAGGGCCTCCTCGACCAGCTCGACCATTCGGTCATCGCCCGCAGCGCGTCGCCAGACGAGCCTCCCCCCGTAGCCGAGCGCGGCCCGGGCCAGGTGCTCGGGGAGCCCGCGGTCGCGGGCCACGCGGACCGCCTCGAGCATCGTCCGCTTCTCTCCGGGCTCGTCGCCGGCTCGACCTCGGGCGTCGCCCAGTGCAAGGAGGAGCTCTACCCGTTCCCGGACGTCGGGAGCGCCGGCGAGGGCCAACGCCCGCAGCGCCTTCTCGAACAGCCGCGCGGCCTCTTCGTAGGCCAACAGCTCCATGGCTCGGTCGCCGGCCCGGCGAGTCGCTTCCACCGCCTGCCGCCCGTGGCCCGCCGGGGCCGCCGCGAACCAGTGGTGGGCGATCTCGGCGAGGTGCGACTCGTCCTCGGCTCCGTAGAGACGTTCGAGAGCCACCGCGACTCCCTGATGGAGCTCGTAACGCCGAGGCGGGGAGATCCCCTCGTAGAGACTGTCACGCACCAGGGCGTGGGAGAACCGGAGGCCGCCCAGCGTGCCGGGGACGTCCGAGATCAGGCGGGCCTCGGCCGCCTCCTCGAGCAACGCCAAGAGCTCGGTGGAGGGCAACTCCGAGACTCGACCGAGGGCCTCGATCGTGAACTCCCTCCCGAGGACCGAGGCCAGGGCGAGCAGGTTCCGGCAGGCATCCGAGAGGCGCTCCAGCCGCTGGCCGATGACCTCGCGAACCCCCTCGGGCACAGCGACCCGGGTCGACCCGACGGAGGGATCCATCAACCGCCCCTCCGCCGCCAGGAGGCGAACGACCTCGGCCACGAACAGCGGGTTGCCCTGGGTCTCGTCGTGGACGGTCGCGGTAACGGCCTCGTCGGGCGGAGTTCCGGTGGTGGCCTCGATCAGCGCCGAGACCTCGGGCACGGAGAGACCCTTCAACGGGAAGAGCCGGGTGTGCGGTTCGCGGAGCAGCTCGGCCACCGTGGCCGCCATCGGGTGCCCGGGATCGACCGCCACGTCGCGATACGTCCCCACCAGCATCAGGGCGGCGTCCCGCATCTGGGCGGCCTGGAAGCGCAGCAGCAGGAGCGAGGGGACGTCGGCCGCATGGAGGTCGTCCAGGACCACGACGAGTGGCCGATCCGAAGCAGCCCCGAGGAGGAACCGGGTCAGGGAATCGAACAGGCGGAAGCGGGCGGCGTCCGGGTCCGCCGTCGGCGACTCCAACGCCACGGGGCGGAGCTCGCGGATCTCGGGCAGCAGTTGGGCCAGCTCATCCGCGTCGTCGCCGAGGTGGCCGATCGCGGTCTCGACTCCGATCGTCCGGACCAGGGAGCGGAGCGACTGCACCCACGGCCAGTAGGCCGGCGCTCCCCCCGCCTCCCAGCACCTACCCCACAGGACGACGCCGCCACGCTCGCGGGCGCGGCCCGCCACCTCGTCGGCGAGCCGACTCT
>DASQWG010000173.1:0-3284 GCA_035640375.1 Actinomycetota bacterium | reverse complement strand
GGGGATGGATCCGTCCCGCGCCCTCCGGATCCTGGGGGCGCTGGAGCTCCGAGGTCTGGTGGCCGCCGACGGAGGCAGGTATCGCCGCCCCGGCTGAGGGGAGGATTCGACCCCGCGGAGGCCGAAGGTTCCAGAAACGCCACCACGGAGGTCCAACCATGGCCACGATCCGTTCGCTCTGCGTCACCCTCCTGTCGAGCGTGGTGCTCTCCTCCGCGTCGGCGGCCGCCGCGGTCGAGCCCGACGTCGGGACGCCCGCCACACGTGTCGAGCTCTCGGCGATCCCGGGAGCCACGCCGACCAAGGACGGCCACGTCATCCCGCTCCGGGCCGCGAGACCCTCCTGGTACACCGCGGCTCTCCACCGGGCGGTCCTGTCGTCCGGGACCATCGCCGCGCCGGCCCAGGCCCCGCTTCCCGGCACCGTCGGCATCCGTCCGGGCTCGTGGATGATCTCGCCGGCCGGATGCACGATGAACTTCGTGTTCCAGCAGGGCGGGTCGAACGCGATCGGCACGGCCGGGCATTGCGTCGAGCGGGTCGGGGAGCCGGTCACCCTGCTGACGCTGGCGCCGGGGACGGAGAACCCGGTCCTTGTCAACGTCGGTTCGGTCGTCTCGTTCCGCGACAACGGTGTCGGTGACGACTTCGGCCTGGTGTCGATCCGTCCCGAGCTCAACGGATGGGTCGATCCCACGATCGCGGTGGTAGGGGGGCCGTGCGGGTCGTACCTGGGCTCGGGTCCGGAGACCGTGTGGCACTACGGGCACGGGCTCGCCATCGGCACCGGCGGTACGCCTCGGGCCGGGGTGGCGCTCACGTGGCGGGAAGACGCGTACGGCTGGGACGGGGCCGCCATCTTCGGCGACTCCGGAAGCCCCGTTCGGGTCACCGGCCTGGAAGCGGCGGGGAACCTCACCCATCTCGTGGTCGACACCAGGTGGCTGCCGAGCTTCATCGCCGGCACCAGGGTCGGCCGGATCCAGCAGCTGGCCGGGGGGTGGAGCCTCCTCGACGGAACGCCCTGTCTCTAGACGCGCAGGGCGCTCCACACGTCCTCGCCGCGGCCGCCCAGGCCCGCGACGAGGTCCGCGGTTCGCTCGACGCGCCCGCGGCGCCGACGGCCCGCGCCCCTGCTCAGCGAGGCCGTCCGGGCCTCGCGGATCCGCCGTTGGAGATCCAGCGCACATGGGGCGTGCGAGACGATTGGGCCGAGCACGGGATGATGGTCTCATGGCGCCGCCGTTCCGGGGCTCCTAGGAACCGAGGCCCCCGTGTGCTACACAAGCCACCCGGAGGCGTAGGTGGAACACGACGACGAGGCGATCATCGAGGCGTTTCTCCAGTACGTGTCGCTGGAGCGCCACCTGTCCGCGCACACGGCCCGGGCCTACCGCGACGACCTGACGGGGCTGGCCATGTTCCTGGAGCGCGGCGGTGGTGACCTTCGGTCGGCGACCCACGCCCAGCTCCGGCGGTGGCTGGCGCATCTCTCGACGAGGGGCCTGGCCCGGTCCTCGGTCGCCCGCAAGGCGGCCGCGGTCCGCTCCATGTACCGGTTCGCCACCTCCCGGGGGCTGGTGGCTGCGAACCCGGCCGCCCTGCTGGCCGCACCGAAGGTCCCCACGTCCTTGCCCCCGGTGCTGAAGCGGGCCGAGGCCTCGAGCCTGGTGGAGGCCCCGGCCGGACAGGACCCGTGGGCGGTTCGCGATCGTGCCCTTCTGGAGCTGCTCTACGCCGCCGGGATCAGGGTCTCGGAGCTCTGCGGTCTGGACGTCGACGACCTCGACCTCGAGGAGGGACGGGTCCGGGTGCTGGGGAAGGGAGGGCGGGAGCGGTCCGTGCCGATCGGCGAAGAGGCGGTCGAGGCCGCGCGGACGTACCTTGCCGAGGCACGGGAGGGCACGCTGGGGGACGGGCGCGGTGGGCCGGCCCTCTTCCTGAACCGGCGTGGGAAGCGGATCTCCCCGCGCGATGTCCGCTCGCTGGTGGAAAAATACCGACAAGACGTGCTGGCCGGACGGCGGGTGAGTCCGCACACGCTGCGGCACTCGTTCGCCACCCACCTGATGGAGGGAGGAGCAGACATCCGAGCCGTCCAGGAGCTCCTCGGGCACTCGAGCCTCGGCACCACCCAGCGGTACACCCACGTCTCCCGACGGCGCCTGTTCGGCGCCTATCGGCGGAGCCACCCGAGGGCCTGATGGCCACCGTCCCCGCCCGTGGCTCCCGCGGCGACCCCGCCACCGCCGAGGCCCGCGAGCTCGACGCCCTGTGGGAGGAGTTCAAGT
Source organism: Actinomycetota bacterium (assembly GCA_035640375.1). GTDB lineage: Bacteria > Actinomycetota > UBA4738 > UBA4738 > CALAEC01 > CALAEC01. The sequence continues at coordinate 993 of DASQWG010000173.1, read as the reverse complement.
CGACCGGCGCGCAGGCGGCCAGGGAGCGGCTGATCCTCCACTACGCCCCGTTGGTGAAGTACGTGGCCGGACGGCTCGGCGCCGGGTTGCCCCAGAGCGTGGAGCAGGCCGACCTGGTCTCGAACGGCATGTTCGGGCTGATGGATGCCCTCGACAAGTTCGACCGGAGCCGAGCGGTGAAGTTCGAGACCTACGCGATCCCCCGGATCCGTGGGGCGATCATCGACGAGCTCCGGGCCATGGACTGGGTCCCCCGATCGGTGCGGTTCAAGGCCCGCGAGGTCGACAAGGCACATTCGGCACTGGAGGCCCAGCTGAACCGAGCCCCCACGGACGAGGAGGTCGCCGAACACATGGGGATCAGCCTCGAGGAGCTCCACGAGGTCATCACCCAGATCTCGCTGGTGTCGGTGATGGCCCTGGAGGAGGTGGTCGGGGGCGACGAGAGCGGCGAACAGCGGTCGCTGCTCGACACGCTCGCGGACGCCGCGAACGCGGATCCGACCTCGAGCCTGGAGGGGCAGGAGATGCGAGGGCTGCTGTCCGCGGCGATCAACTCGCTGACCGAACGGGAGAAGGTCGTCATCACGCTGTACTACTTCGAGGGGCTGACCCTGTCCGAGATCGGGGAGATCCTCGGCGTCACCGAGTCCCGGGTCTGCCAGATCCACGTGAAGGCCGTGGGGTCCCTGCGGACCAACCTCGTCGAGACGGACGAGTAGCGCCCCGGCCGTTCCTGTCGGTACCCCCTGCTAGCGTCCGGCCGTGCGCGCGGCCGTGGCCTTCGGCGTTCTGCTGGCCTCCCTGATCCCGGGGAGGGCGGAGCCGGGGTCGGACCGGGCATGGGCGGCCGTCGCGGCCCCGGCGTACGGGACCTACGACTGGCCCGTCCACGGTCCGGTGATCCGGGCGTTCGAGCCGCCGGCCGGCCCCTACGGCCCCGGCCACCGGGGCATCGACATCGGGGCGCCCGCCGGCACCCCGGTGCGCGCC
>DASQWG010000172.1:0-2458 GCA_035640375.1 Actinomycetota bacterium | reverse complement strand
AGGCCTACGCGCTGGCGCTGCTCGGCGAAGGCCACACCGGGCTCGCGTATCTCCTCAAGGACCGACTCGGCGAGGGCGACGACCTGGCCAGGGCGATCCGGGCCGTCAACGAGGGCGGCTCACTGGTCGATCCGACCATCGCCGCCCGCCTGTCGGGCCGGAAGGACTCCCGCGCCGAGGACCGCGAGCTCCTCGACCTGATGGCCCGCGGGCTGGGGTACGCCGAGATGGCCGAGGAGCTCGGCACCACGCAGGAGGCCGTGGACCGGCGGATCACCGAGACCTTCGCCCGGCTGGCCGGGGAGGCCGACCGGGGCGCGTCGGGCGCCGTCCGCATGCTGAAGGAGCTGCACGCCGCGGTAATCGATCGCGAGGCCTCCGCGCGGGTGCTTCGGGAGTTCGTCCCATCACAGGTGGCGGAGCGGCTCGGTTCGACGCCGCTCGAGCCCGAGGAGGTCGAGGCCACGATCCTCTTCTCGGACATCCGCGGGTTCACCACCCTGTCCGAACGGCTCCCGCCGAAGGAGCTGGCCACGGTGCTGGCCACCCACCTCTCCGCGATGGCCGAGGTCGTCCTGGCCCACGGCGGGACGATCGACAAGTTCGCCGGTGACGCCGTGATGGCGGTGTTCGGGGCGCCCGACCCGGTCCCCGACCATGCCGAACGGGCCCTGCGATGCGCGCTGGCCATGCAGGCCCGTCAGGCCGAGCTCAACGCGGCGGCCGAGCTGCCGCTCGAGATGGGGATCGGGGTGAACACCGGCGTCGTCGTGGCCGGCACCGTGGGGGGCGCCGGGAGGCTCGAGTACACGGTGGTCGGCGACGCGGTCAACGTGGCCCAGCGCCTCCAGTCGGTGGCCGGGCCCGGTGAGGTGGTGGCCTCGGCCGAAACCGTGGCCGGGGCGCCCGGGATGACGGTCGCGCCGGCGGGCGCCCAGGAGGTGAAGGGCCGACGCCAGCCGGTGGAGGTCTACCGCGTCACCGGCAGCTAGCGTGCCCACCGAGTCCTACGACGAGGGGTACTTCCGGACCCTGTACGGGGAGGGGGCCCGGCAGACCCGGTTCGACCGAGCCCGCGACGACCGGGTGGTCCGGATGGTGCGGCGCCACGCCCCGCCTCGCCGCGAGGGGTCCGCGCTCCTCGACATCGGGTGCGGCTACGGCTACCTCCTCGGGCGGTTCCGAGGCAGATACCGCCTGGTGGGAATCGACGTCTCCGCGCACGCGGTCGGACAGGCCACGGGCCGGATCCCCGGGGCCCTCGTGGTGACTGCAGACGTCCAGCGGGCGCTCCCCTTCGACCACCGCTTCGATGTGGTCCTGGCGATCAACGTCGTGGAGCACCTGGCCGACCCGGCGAGTGCTGCCGCCGCCGTCCGTGACGCGCTGGTTCCCGCCGGGCTGTGCGTGATCCACCTGCCCACGATCAACGGCCCGGTCAGCCGGGCGATCTACCGGCTCGCCTACGAGCGGGACCCCACGCACGTGTACCGGCCCTCGGGCCGACAGGTCCGTCGGTTGTTCGAGGAGGCCGGCTTCCAGGCCGTGGAAGTGTCGTACGCGCCCCACGTCCGCTGGCTGAGCACGGGGTGGCACCCGGCGTTGCTGGCCGCGTTCCTCCGCCGCTGAACGTGGGTACCATCGACGTGATGGACGCGATCAGGGTGTTCGGCGCGGACTGGTGCGGCGACTGCTTCCGGGCCAAGCGCGTGCTCGACCGGGCGGGGGCGGCGTACGAGTGGATCGACGTGGAGGTCCAGGCCGGCGCCGCCGCCGAGGCCGTGGAGCTGGCCGGAGGACGGCGCAACATCCCCGTGATCGAGCTCCCGGACGGCCAGATCCTGGTGGAGCCGACCGACCGGGAGCTCGAGGACGCCCTGGCCTCCACCCCCTCCTAGGCCGTCCGCTCCAGGATCCAGAGGCCCGTGTTCATGTCGCTGGCGTAGATCAGACCGGTGGCCTCATCGACCACCACGCCCCACACCTGGGGCGTCTGCGAGAGCACTCCCCGCTGCGAAGGCTTGACCGGGTTCTGGCCCGCCGGCGGCACGAAGAAGGCCACCTCGTCCGGCGCCGTGGGATCGCTCACGTCGACCACCCGCACCCCGTCCGAGTACCACGAGATGTAGGCATCGGTCCCCACCAGGTACACGTTGTGGATCGTGTAGTCGCCCGAGGCGGGATTGCCCACGGTCATCGAGTTCGGCGTGCGGTACTCCCCGATCTGCACGGGGTCGGCCCGGTCGGAGTAGTCGTACACCCGCATGTACCCCAGGCCAGTCTCGATGTCCGGCCCTGAGTTCGGGCAGAAGTCCTCGTCGGCCGTGAACAGCAGCTCGCGGGCGTCGTCGAACATCGAGGAGTGTCCGTCCCCATCCTCGTCGGGCGCGTAGTCGGTGTCGCCGAGCAGGGTCGGGTTCGTTGGGTCGGTGACGTCGAGAGCCACGAACCCGCTGTC
>DASQWG010000171.1:0-3178 GCA_035640375.1 Actinomycetota bacterium | reverse complement strand
GTGCAGACCGGCGCGTTCCGCGAGCACATGGAGGTGGAGCTCGTGAACGACGGTCCCGTGACCCTGATCCTCGAAGCGTGAGCTACTCCTCGGCGTCGCACCGGTCCCGAGCCTCGGCCATCAGGTTGCCAAACGCCCGGGCCGCGGTCGGGAAGGCGTGGATCGTGTCGGCCAGCACGTCGACGGGGACCCGGCCCTTGATGGCCAGAGCCGGCTCGTGGATCAGCTCGCCGGCTCCCGGACAGGCGGCGAAGGCACCGACCAGGACCCGCCGCTCCCGGTCCACCACGGCGGTGATGTGGGCCGGCGAGCCCTCGAGGATGGCCTCGTCCGACCGGCGGCGGGGCTCGATCGTGAACCCCCGTGCCGTGGTGGCGAAGTCCACGGTGACCTCGAACGCGTCGACCCCGCGTTCCCTCGCCGCCTGGACGGTCATCCCGACGGCGGCGGTCTCGGGATCGGAGAAGGTCACGGCGGGGATCGTGGCGAGGTCGGCGCGAACCTCCTGCCCGGCGGCGGCGCGCGCGGCGATCCGACCCTCGTAGTCGGCCACGTGGGTGAACTGAGCGCCGCCGGCGCAGTCGCCGGCCACGAACACCCGGTCGCCGACGGCCATCCGCTCGTCCGGCGAGGCCCGGCCGCGGTCGTCGAGCGTGATCCCGGTCTCGGCAGCACCGAGCGCCCCGAGATCGGCGGCCCGGCGTCCCACGGCCACCAGGAGCTCTGCCCCCTCGACGACCGTGTCGTCGGACAGCGTCACCCTGCGGCCCGCCCCGCCCCGAGCCACGGCGGTCGCGGTCACGTTCGTCCGGATATCGACTCCCTCCTCGCGGAGCTGGGCGGCCACGGCCGCCGAGCTGCGGGGATGGTCGCGGGGCAGGATCCGCTCCGAGCCCTGGATCAGCGTCGTGGCCGTCCCGAACCGCGCGTACACCTGGGCCAGCTCGACGCCGACGACCCCCCCGCCGAGGATCACCAGACTGGAGGGCAGCTCACGGGTCGAGGTGGCGTCGTTGCTGGTCCAGTACCCGGCCGCGTCCAGGCCCTCGATGCTCGGGACCACGGGCGCCGAGCCGACCGCCAGGATCAGCGCTTCGGTCTCGAGGGTGCTGGGCCGCTCGCCGTCCCGGCGAACCTCCACCGTTCGGGGGCCGACCAGCCGGGCGCTCCCGCGGATCACCTCGGCGCCGGCAGACTCCAGATCCCGCACGTGGCCGGCGTCGTCCGAGCGAGGGATCCCCTCCCGGCTGATCATCCAGTCCCGGCGGGCAGAGGCTCGCTTCCACGGGTAACCGGCGCCCACGGCTCGCCGGGACGCCGCGTCGAGGAGCGTCTTCGACGGCAGGCAGGCCCAGAAGCTGCACAGCCCCCCGACCAGATCGCGCTCCACCACCGCCACCTTCCGTCCGAGCTGGGCGGACTGGCTCCCCGCGGCCTCCCCGCCGGCCCCCGCGCCGATCACCACCACGTCGTAGCTCACCGATCCCTCCTCACTCGGCTGGTCGTATGGTGCAACGAGTGGAGCCGCCGGGGCATGCCCGACGTGCGAGGATGGACGGCGTGAGCGCCCCTGCCGACTGCCCTCACCTCCCCTCGTCGCTCGCCGGCCCCCGAACCGAGGTGTGCGAGGTCTGTGGGGAGGCCAGGAACCTCCGGGTCTGCGCGGAGTGCGGGCACGTCGGCTGCTGCGAGTCGCTCGGGGCCCACAACACCCAGCATTACCGCGAGAGCGGCCACGAGGTGATCCGGTCGGTCCCCGTCGGCTGGGGGTTCACGTGGTGTTACGCCTGCGGCCGGTATCTGTGAGGCCGGGAATGCGCGGGCTGGCTCGTCGGTTGCCCCGCTCGAGGAGGTGACGTGGCGAAGGAGCGGATGAGTTCGTGGCAGCGGTGGACCATGGTCGGCGTGGTCCTCGGCTCGGGGATCGTGTTCCTCGACACCTCGGTGGTCAACCTGGCCCTTCCCAGGATCGGGGAGGAGTTGAGCAGCCCCATCTTCGGGTTCGCCCGCCTGGAGGCCCAGTCCTACGTCAACAACGGGTACTTCCTCACGCTCAGCGCGCTGCTGATCCTGGCCGGCGCCCTGAACGACTACTACGGGCGCCGGCGCATGTTCACGATCGGGCTGTTCGGCTTCCTGGCCACCTCGATCCTGTGCGGGCTGGCTCCGAACATGGAGCTCCTGATCCTGTTCCGGATCCTCCAGGGCGCCACGGGTGCCCTGGTGGTGCCCGGTTCTCTGGCCATCATCACCGCGAGCTTCGACGGGGAGCAGCAGGGGAGGGCGTTCGGCCTCTGGGCGGGGGCCTCGGCGGCAACCACGATCCTGGGCCCGTTCATCGGCGGCGTCCTGGTGAACTCGATCTCTTGGCGGGCGGCCTTCTTCATCAACGTGCCGTTCCTCCTGATCGCCCTGTATGCGATGCGGGACGTCCCCGAGTCCCGGGACGAGGAAGCCACCGGGCGCTTCGACTGGCTCGGGTCCCTGGTGGTGGCCGTCGCGGTGGGCGGGCTGGCGTTCGGGACGATCCGCGGGCAGCAGACCGACTGGCAGGGGACCGAGGCCTACATCGCCCTGGCGCTCGGGGCGGCGGCCACGGTGGCGTTCCCGATCATGATGCTCAAGCGGGAGCACCCGCTGGTCCCGCCGTCACTGTTCCGGTCCCGGAACTTCACGGTGACCAACGTGTCCACGTTCGTGATCTACGGCGCCCTGTACGTGTTCATCACGTTCCAGGGGCTGTTCCTGATCGGGACCCTGGGCTACAACCCGCCGGCCGCGGGCATCGCCGGCCTTCCCGGGGTGTTGTTCTTGGCGCTGTTCTCCACACGGTTCGGCAAGCTGGCGGCCCGGTACGGCCCACGCCTGTTCATGGCCCTGGGCCCGTTCATCATGTCCCTGGGCATCCTCTATCTCGTGCGGTTCCCGGCGGACAGCCAGCCGTGGGTCCTAGGCACGGCCGCGGGGCAGTCGATCCTCCCGCCGGGGAGCTACTACGTCGACCTCCTTCCCTCCCTCCTGATCTTCGGGATCGGGCTGATGATCATGGTCGCCCCCCTGACAACCGCCCTGATGACGTCGGTTCCCAGGCATAACTCCGGGGTAGCCTCCGCGATCAACAACGCCATCTCTCGCGTGGGGGCCCCGCTGGTGGGCGCCCTGATCTTCGTGGCGGTGG
>DASQWG010000170.1:0-4508 GCA_035640375.1 Actinomycetota bacterium | reverse complement strand
GTCACGATCGTCGTCGGGATCGTCGGCGCCGTGATCGGCGGCTGGCTCGCAGGGGCGGTGTTCGAGGAGACCGAAGGCGTCGACTGGATCGCCTCGATCCTGGTGGCGGCCCTGCTGGTCTGGCTGGTGACGCGGGCCGGGGCCAGCCGCTGGCGTCGAACGACGCTGTAACGAAACCGAACGCGGGTGCGAGCGGGCCCTTCGGGGCCCGTTCGCCGTTCCCGGGGCTACCATCGGCTCGATGGACCCGGGGCTGTTCGGACCGTCGAGCGTGTCGTGGCGGGTGCACCGGGAGACCACGGTGCTGTTCGGCGGGGCCCGAGCGCTGCTGATGCACGCCGCTCATCCGCTGGTGATCGCCGGGGCCAGGGAGACCGGCTTCTACGAACGCAACCCGTGGCGGCGCCTCGAGCGGACCCTCATGCTCACGTACTCGCTGACGTTCGGTCCCCGCGAGGAGGCCCTCGCCGCCGCCGAGCGGATCAACGAGGTCCACCGCCGCGTTCGCGGCGTGGACCCGGTGACCGGCAAGCCGTTCGACGCCATGGATCCCGACCTCCTGCTCTGGGTGCACGCCTGCCTGGTGGACAGCGCGCTGCTGTTCGAGCGGCTCACGGTGGGCCGCCTCAGCTCTGAAGAGCGGGAACGGTTCCACCGCGAGCAGATGGCCGGGGCCGAGCTCCTCGGCCTCCCGCGCCAGCGGATCCCGCCGACCGTCGCCGAGCTTGGCACGTACATCGACCGGGTGGTGGCCGGCGACGACCTCATGGTGACCGATGCGTCCCGCCGGGTCGCCGCCCTGGTCCGGACGCCGCCCTCCGAGGCCGAGTGGCGCCCGGTGCTGCGAGCGGTGTCGTGGTGGGCGTTGGGCACGTTGCCGCCCCGGCTCCGGTCGATGTACGGCGTGCGGTGGGGCCCCGGCCGGGAGGCCGCTCTCCGGACCTCCCTGGCCGCGCTCCGGGTCGGTCGGCCGGTCATCCCTCGGCGGTTCCGGTGGATCCTTCCGGCCCAGCAGGCCGCCGCCCGGCTCGCCGCGTGATCACCGGTGGCGTACCCTCCCGACATGGGGGAGGCCACCGAGCGGCTGCGTCGCCGGATCTCGGTGGCCCGTCGCTCCGAGCCTGCCGACCTCGTCCTCGCCGGTGGCCGCGTGCTTTCGGTGTTCACCGGGGAGCTCCTCCACGCCGACGTGGCGATCGTGGACGGCCACATCGCCGGCGTGGGCCGGTACGAGGGCGTCGAGACCGTCGACTGCTCCGGCCTGCTCCTGCTCCCCGGCTTCATCGACGGTCACATGCACATCGAATCGACGAAGCTGATGGTGGACCAGTTCGCCCGGGCCGCTCTGCCGTGGGGGACCACGACGGTGGTCCTCGATCCTCACGAGATCGCCAACGTGTTCGGGCTGCGCGGGGTCCGGGCCCTGCTCCGCGCGGCCGAGGGGATCCCCCTCGACTACTACGTGATGGCCTCGTCGTGCGTCCCGGCCAGCCCGTTCGAGACGAGCGCCGAGACCGTGACGGCAGAGGACATCGAGCGGTTCCTCGTCGAGGAGCCCAGAGCGCTCGGCGTGGCCGAGATGATGAACTTCCCCGCCGTCGTGGCCGGCGAGGAGGACCCCCTGGCCAAGCTCCGTGTGGCCGAACGGATGGGTCGGCACGTCGACGGCCACGCACCGGGGCTCTCGGGAGCGGATCTCAACGCGTACGTGGCGGCGGGGGTCCGCAGCGACCACGAGTGCACCACGCTCGACGAGGCCCTCGAGAAGCGGCGGCTCGGGATGTGGGTCATGATCCGGGAGGGCTCCGCGGCGCGGAACCTCGAGGCCCTGCTCCCCATGATCCTCGAACACGGTCCGGCGAACACGATGCTGGTCACGGACGACCGTGAGCCGGACCACCTGCTCGAGGAGGGCCACGTGAGCGACGTGGTGGCCCGGGCGGTGGCCCTGGGCTGTCCGCCGGCCGATGCGGTGGCGATGGCCACCCTCCATCCGGCGAGGTACCACGGGCTGCGCGGGCACGGCGCGCTGGCCCCCGGATCCGTGGCCGACGTGGTGGCCGTCGAGGACCTGACTGCGTTGCGGCCGGTGTCGGTGTGGAAGCGGGGGCGGCTCGTCGCCGAGGGCGGTCGGCCGGCCGACGTGCCGAGGGCCGAGGCCCCCTCCTGGATGCGGGACAGCGTTCGGGTGCTCCCGCTCTCGGCCGAGGTCTTCCGGATCCCGGCGAGCGGGCCTGTGCGGGTGATCGGCGTTCACCCCGGCGAGATCGTGACCCGGGCCCTGGTCGAGCAGCCGGTGGTCCGCGACGGCGAGGCCGTGGCCGAGCCCGAGCGAGACCTGGCCAAGGTGGCGGTGGTCGAGCGACACACCGGCAGCGGGCGGCTCGGCCTCGGATTCGTCCGGGGGTTCGGCCTCCGGCGTGGCGCCCTCGCGTCGACGCACGCACATGACGCCCACAATCTCGTGGTCATCGGGGTCGACGACGCGGACATGGCCGCGGCCGCAACCAGGCTGGCCGAGAGCGGGGGCGGGCAGGTCGCCGTGGCGGGAGGACGCGTCCTGGGGGAGCTTCCCTGCCCGATCGGCGGGCTCATGTCTCATCTCCCGGCGGAAGACGTCGCCGCCGCGGCCCGGGGCCTGGGGAGGGCGGCCCGTGACCTGGGCTCGCCCCTCGAGGCACCGTTCATGACGATGTCGTTCCTGGCCCTGTCGGTGATCCCGGAGCTGAAGATCACCGACCGGGGCCTGGTCGACACGGTGCGGTTCGAGCTGGTCTCCCTCCAGGTCTGACCGGCTCGCTTTGCGCAGCGACGCAGTCCTTCTCTATCCTTGCGCCGACGCGCATCCGTCGGGCGCCCTTCCCCCGCCCGGAACGAAAGGAGGGAGCGGTGGCCACGACCGAGTCCCGGACGCGATCGTCCGTCGGCGCCCTGGATCGATATTTCCGGATCTCCGAGCGGGGATCCACGGTTCGCACCGAGCTCATCGCCGGTGCGGCCACGTGGCTGACCATGGCCTACATCCTGTTCGTCAACCCGGCCATCCTCGGCTCGGTCCAGGACGGGTCGGGGGCCAGCCTTCCCTTCCCGCAAGTGCTCACGGTGACGGCGCTGGTCGCCGCGGTCATGACGATCCTCATGGGCGTGGTGGCGAACTACCCGTTCGCGTTGGCGGCGGGCCTCGGGCTGAACGCCTTCGTCGCGTTCACGCTGGTGGGGACGCTGGGGTTGTCGTGGCCCGAGGCCATGGGCGTGATCGTGATCGAGGGCCTGATCATCACCGTGCTGGTGCTGACGGGCTTCCGGGAGGCCGTCCTCAACGCGATCCCCATGGACCTGAAGCGGGCCATCGGCATCGGGATCGGGCTGTTCATCGCGTTCATCGGGCTGGTCAACGCGGGCGTGGTCGTGCACCCCGAGGCCGGGACCATCGTGGCGCTGAACTCCGACCTGACCACGCTCCGGATGCTCACGTTCGTGATCGGGCTAGTGATCACCGCGGGCCTGGTGGCCAGGCGGGTTCGGGGGGCACTCCTCATCGGGATCCTGGCCACGACCGTGGTGGCTGTCGTGACCAACGAGGTGTGGGGGGACGGCGCCATCTGGTCGTCGGTCGGGCCTGGCGTGGCCGGGCTGCCCGGGGACATCGTGGCTGCCCCGGACTTCGGCCTCCTGGGCCAGTTCTCGTTCGGCGTGTTCGACGCCATCCCCGTGGCCACGGCGCTGGCCGCGATCGTCGCGGTGATGCTGTCGGACTTCTTCGACACGATGGGCACGGTGATCGGGCTGGGGGGCGAGGCCCGGTTGCTGGATCGGGAGGGGCGGCTCCCGGGGATCAACCGGGTCCTGCTGGTGGATTCGCTGGCCGCGGCGGCCGGTGGGGCCGCCTCGGCCTCCTCGAACACCACCTACATCGAGAGCGCCGCGGGGATCTCCGAGGGCGGAAGGACCGGCCTGACGGCCGTGGTGGTGGGGGGCCTGTTCCTGCTGTCACTGTTCTTCTCCCCGCTGGCCGGGGTGATCCCGCCCGAAGCGACCGCGCCGGTCCTGGTGATCGTGGGCTACTTCATGATGGTCCTGGTGCGGGACATCGAGTGGTCGGACCCGGGTATCGGGATCCCCGCCCTGCTGACGATCGGACTGATGCCGTTCACCTTCAGCATCACGAACGGGGTGGCCGCCGGGTTCCTCACGTACACGGTGATCGCCGTGCTCCGGGGACGGTGGCGCCAGGTGCACTGGCTCCTGTACGTGGTCTCCGCGGTGTTCGTGTGGTACTTCGTTCGGGGGCTGCTGGCCTAGCCGGACCCGTCGGATCGGTTCGACCGGTCGATCTCGAACCACACCCGCGTATCGTCGTCCCGCTCGATTCCCCACCGGTCGGCGATCTGTCCGACCAGGAACAGCCCCCAGCCGGAGGGGCGCTCGGCCCGGGGAACCGGCGGCGGCCTGGAGATCCCCTTGCCCGGGTCCGTGACCCGGACACACACGCGATCGGGCGAGGCCTC
>DASQWG010000169.1:0-3036 GCA_035640375.1 Actinomycetota bacterium | reverse complement strand
TGGTGCAGACGTTCACCCGCCGAGGGGTGCCGTTCACCACGGCACGCACCCGCTGGACGTTCGGGTTCCACCGCCGGTTCGACCGGCGGTGGGAATGGGAGACCTTCATCCCGAACCCGGGGCGCCTCCCGCAGATGTCGCAGACCGATGCCATGGCGCAGTCAGGGTAACAGACCGACCCGCGCTCAGGCTCGCGCCGGGACGGCGATCCCTCGAAGGTCGAACCGTTCCTTGATCCGCTGCCGGAGGAGACGCTCCAGCGCCCCCTTCCGGGTGGGTCGAACCTCGGCCGTGACCCGCAGCACCACGTCCTTCTCGCCCACGCCCTCGACCCCGAGGACCTCCGGCCCGCTGAAGAACGACCCCTGGAGCTCGGGATCCTGGCCGAGCTCTCGGAACAGCTCGTCGAGGACCTCCCGGACCCGGTCGATGTCCTCGGTGTAGGCCACGCTGACGTCGACGATGGCCCGGGCCCAGCCGCGCGACCGGTTCCCGATCATCAGGATGTTGCCGTTCGGGATGGTGTGCCGGGTCCCATCGAAGGCTCGGATGTCGGTGGTCCGGAGGCTGAGTCGCTCGACCTTGCCGGTGACCTGCTGGCTCCCCACGGAGACCTCGATGGTGTCGCCGACCCCGAACTGGTCTTCGAGGAGGATGAAGAACCCCGAGAGGAAGTCCCGCACCAGCGACTGGGCACCGAATCCCAGGGCGACGCCGACGATCCCGGCCCCGGCGATCAGGGGGCCCAGGTTGATCTCGAACTCGCCCAGGAGGACCAGGATCGTCAGCGTCCACACCGTGACCCGAACGACGTAGGAGATGGCCTGGGTCAGGGTGGCGGCTCGCTGGAGGCTGAGCTCCTGGGTGGCACCCTCGGCCGACTCCAGCCGGCGCTGCATCCGACGCACCGCGTACCGGGTCAGCAGCAGGACCGCAAACGCGATCACCAGGATCAGGGCGATCCTGAGGCCTGGACCCAGGAGCCACTCCCGGAGGTCCGATGTTCCCTGCGCGAGGATCGGCATCAGGCCCGATGTAACCCCTTCCGGCGCCGGAGGGTCAACAGGGCGAGCGCCCCTAGGAGCAAGGTCGTCAGGCCGAGCGCGATGCCGTACGCGGGACTGTCCTCTTCCTCGCCCCGGGCCTCCGGGCGAGCGGCCGGCACGGCCTCGGTCGTCGGAGGGGAGGTCGGAGCGGGCGAGGCGGCCCCGACCACACTCATGGGCACGGCCTCGGTCATGACCGTATCCACTCCGTCGTCGAAGACCCCCCGCACCTCGTAGTCGCCGGGGGGAAGCGGCGGCACCGGGAGCCGGATCCGGGCGGTCCCCTCCTCGAACGGCAACCACGGCGTGGTGGCCACCGGCGCCCCCTGGCGGACGTACTCCAGCCGAGCCCGGGCGTCCTGGCTCAGCCCGACCCGAGCCCGGACCGGCTCCCCCACCGCCGCCTGGGGCGGAGCGGTGAAGCCGGATGCCTCCAGGAGGGGAGCGGGAGGCCCCCCGTGGCGGATCCGGAGCCGGCGACCGCCCGTGATCACCCACGGCGGGGCGGCACCGGCCGCCGGGCGCAGCGTGGCCTCGGACGTCGGTACCACCCTGATCCGCCGGAGCCCCTCGGCCACCAGGATGCGGATCCGATCCGGGAGGTGCACCGGCTCGGGACGGAGCCCTCCGTAGTACGCCGCCAGGATGTCCTCGTAGGCGAGCCCCCGCTTCGCCTTTCCGTACGCGCCCCACTGGACCATGCCGATCCCGTGGCCCCATCCCCGACCCTCCAGGACCAGCGACGACCCCTCCTCCCGGGCCCGGTACCAGATCGAGGGCACCGTCTGGGGGAGCCGGTACCCGTCCGGTTCGGTGGTGGGGTAGCGATCCGGTGCCAGGCACGAGGCGGTGTCGTTCAGGGCGTCCCGGATGTCGTCCTTCGACAGGACCACGGCCCCGCGGCGACCGGCGATCCGGATGCCGCCGTCGCTGGGGGCCGCCCCCGTGATGCGACGTCCCGACCATCGGCCGTCCGCGGCCAGGAACCGTGCCAGATCCACGAACGGCACCTCGACCAGCCATCGTGCGAGCGGCGACGCGCCGTCGTCTTCCTCGTCGATGCCGCGGAGGTACGGGAGCGTCTCGCCGCCAAACACGTCCTCGACGTCGAAGGTGTGTCCCGGCGAGGTCGACGAATAGTAGGTGGTGGCGGGCTCACCCCGATACAGCAGCACCTCACCGGCGGTCTCCTCCACGGCCCGGACCCAGCGGTCGCCCCACGGGCCGGCCTCCACCCGCATCCCCACGTACACCTGACACTCGGTCGTGGCGCACAGGTCCCAGTCGCCCGACGGCTCGCTGAACCGGTACCGGTTGAGCGCGTAGGTCCTGGCCGCCACGACCTGGGCCTTGAGGGCGGCGATGGGCCAGTCTCTGGGGACCTCGGCGATCCCCTTCACGTAGTCCTCGAACGAAAGCTCGCTGATCAGCCGAAGGGAGCCGTCGTCCGATCGGGCCACCTCGATCGTGCCCCGGTAGCGGGCGTGGAGCAGCGGTTGGTAGGGATCCACGCAGCTCGAGGTGACCGGTGGATACTCGCCTCGCACCAGCACCGACTCGCCGGGCGGGGTGGTGAGCCGGACCCGGGAGGTCGTCTGGGCCGTCGCCGGCGTGAGCGGCCCCGCCACCAGGATCGCCGCCGTCAGGAGGGCGAGCGGGGCGGACATCCGGCCCAACGTAGCAGACGCCTCAGAGCACCTCGCGGATCTCGCGGCGGAGCCGTTCGGCGCCGATGGCGCCCACCCAGTCGAAGGCGATCCGGCCGCCGCGGTCATAGACCAGCGTGACGGGCTGACCGAGGAATCCGAGATCGGTCTTGATGGCGTCGTCGGGATCGAACACGCTGGGATAGGGCCAGTCGAAGCGGCGGATGAAGTCGCGGGCGGGCTCGCGGGCGTCGAGGATGTCGACGCCGATGAACTGGACACGGCCCTCGAACCGGCGGGCCACCTCGGCCAGGTCCGGGGCCTCTTCGATGCACGGCTCGCAC
>DASQWG010000168.1:0-3457 GCA_035640375.1 Actinomycetota bacterium | reverse complement strand
GACCTGCTGGAGGGCAAGCGCACCGTCCTCCTGGCCAAGGCAGTGGCGGCCGCCGAACCGGAGGATCGCCGGTTCCTGGAGGAACGGGTCGGCCGGCCCGACCTCCGCCCCGACGAGGTGGAGCGGGCCCGGTCGCTGCTGGAGTCGACCGGCGCGCTCGACGCCACCCTGGCGCTGATCGACGACTTGGTGGCCGCGGCCCGGCGGGAGCTCGAGCGCGGGCCGGTCCCCGCGCGCGCGGCCGGGCTGCTGGCCGACATGGCCGGGATCGTGGCCGTCCGCCGCCTCTAGGTGATTGATTCGACCCCGGCCGTGGACTACAAACGTGGTCCCTTGAGGCTCCTCGACGCCCGCCGCGTGTACCGGGACCTGCCGGTGGTCCACGCGGCCACCACCCGCGCCGACGGGAGCCCGCACGTCGTCCCGCTCTGGTTCGTCTGGCGGGAAGAAGCCGTGTACCTGTCGTGCCGGCGCGACTCGGCGACCTGGCGGAACGTGGAGCGCGATCGCCGGGTGGCGCTCAGCTTCCATCGCGGCCGGACGTGGCGGGAGTATGCCGGGATCGTGCTGTTCGGCCGGGCGGAGCCGCTGGTCCCCGAGCACCCCGCCCTCCGCGACGTGATGTCGGCCTGGTACGAGAAGTACCGCCTCCTGTTGTCGGGCGGGGGCTTCCGCGACTACGCCGACCAGGTGGAGCGCCCCGGGATGCTCAGGGTCCGGGCCGAGCGGCTGGCCGGCTGGGACCACGCGGTGGGTGGCCTGGCCGCCGAGGCCGGGGACGTCTGAGCGATTGCGGGAAGGCTCTGAGCGGCGGTAGCATCGGCTTGTGAAAGCTTTCACAAGCCCCGCGGTGGCGGTGGAACCAGCGCGGGGGCTTTCGGCCAGTGAGGCCAACGGCCGGCGGACGGACGCGGACGTCCTGGTGGTCGGGGCGGGGCCGGCCGGGGCCGCGGCCGCCTACCACCTGGCCCGGCACGGCGTGGACGTGCTCCTCGCCGACAGGGCCTCGTTCCCCAGGGAGAAGGTGTGCGGTGACGGGCTCACCCCTCGCGGTGTCCGGGCCCTGCAGGGGATGGGGGTCGATCCGACCGAGCCCGGGTTCCTCCGCGTGGACGGGCTCCGTGTCTACGGGCCCACGGTCCGGCTCGACCTCCCCTGGCCGAAGCTCGAGCAGCTGCCCGACTTCGGGGTCGTTCGGACCCGGCACGACCTCGATCACCTCCTGGTTCAGCGCGCGGTGAAGGCGGGGGCCACCCTGTGGGAGCGCGCCGAGGTGGTCACGCCGCTGGTCGACGACGGGTGGGTCGTGGGGGCCTCGGTCCAGCGCGGGGAGGGCGAGCCCGAGACCGTCCGGGCTCGATACGTCCTGGCCGCCGACGGCGCGGCCTCCCGGTTCGCCGGGAAGGCGGGAGTGCGCCGGGATCCGGCCCGTCCCCTCGGCGTGGCCGCCCGCCGGTACTACCACTCGCCGCGCGAGCAGGGGACGTACTTCGAATCGTGGTTCGACCTGTGGGAGAACGGGGTGATCCTCCCGGGGTACGGCTGGATCTTCCCGGTCGGGGACGGGCTCCTCAACGTCGGGGCCGGGCTGCTCAACACCACGACCTACTTCAAGGACATCTCGCCGCGCCGGATGCTCGACGTGTTCGTCCGGAGCCTCCCGGAGGAATGGGAGATCGTCGAAGCGAACGCCCAGGGTGACCTGCTGTCCGGCCCGCTGCCGATGGGGATGAACCGCCGGCCGTTGGCCCTGCCCGGGCTCTTGCTCCTCGGCGACGCCGGCGGCGTCGTCAACCCGTTCACCGGCGAGGGGATCGCCTACGCCATCGAGTCCGCGGAGCTGGCGGCGGAGCTCGTGCACGACGCCCTGGTCTCGGGACGTCCGGGCTTGGCCCACTCGTACCCGATCGAGCTCCGGCGGCGCTACGGCCGCTACTTCACGGTCGGCCGGGCCTTCGCCCGGGCCATCGGCAACGCCACGTTCATGCGGCTTTCGGTGCTGTACGGCTTCCCCCGCGAGCGGCTGATGCGCTTCGCCCTGCGGATGCTGGCGAACCTGACGGACGGCCGGGAGGGCGACCTCGATGACCGGGTGATGGACTGGATCGTGCGGATCGCACCGGAGCGATGAGCGGGCTCTCCCAGTACCTGCCGATCGTGGTGCTCCTCGCGTTGGCCACAGTGTTCGCGGTGGCCTCGCTGATCGTGTCCCGGGCGCTGGGGCCGCGACGCCCCACCCCCGCCAAGCTCGCGCCGTACGAGTGCGGGATCGTCCCCGAACGCGTGCCGCGTGAGCGCTTCCCGGTGAAGTTCTACGTGATCGCGATGCTGTTCATCGTGTTCGACATCGAGACGATCTTCCTGTTCCCCTGGGCCGTGACGTTCCGCCAGCTCGGGCTGTTCGGTCTCGTGGAGATGACGATCTTCATCGGCCTGGTATTCGTGGCGTACCTCTACGTGTGGCAGCGGGGTGGGCTGGAGTGGAGCGACTGAGCGCCGCGGAGCTGGAGCAGCGGGCCGCCGAGGAGGAGGTCAAGCAGGGCATCCTCACCACGACCCTGGCCAAGGCGGTGAACTGGGCCAGGAAGCAATCGGTGTGGCCGGTGACGTTCGGGCTGGCGTGCTGCGCCATCGAGATGATGGCCACGGGCGCCGGGCACCACGACCTGGCCCGGTGGGGGATGGAGATCTTCCGCGCCTCGCCACGGCAGGCCGATCTCATGATCGTGGCCGGCCGGGTGTCGCAGAAGATGGCCCCGGTCCTGCGGACGATCTACGACCAGATGCCCGAGCCGAAGTGGGTGATCTCGATGGGCGTGTGCGCATCCTCCGGCGGGATGTTCAATAACTACGGCGTGGTCCAGGGTGTCGACACCATCGTGCCCGTCGACATCTACGTGCCCGGCTGCCCGCCCCGGCCGGAGATGCTGATGTACGGGATCCTCCGGCTCCACGAGAAGATCTCGAAGCGAGGGACGCTCACGTGAGGCCCGAGGACCTCGCGGAGCGCCTCCGCGGAGCGTTCGACGATGTGCTCCTGGCCCACGGCGAGGTCACGGTGACCGTCGATCGCGACCGTCTCCTCGATGCGCTGCGCACGCTGTGTGACGAGGACGACCTCCGGTTCGCGTTCCTGTCGGACGTCTCGTGCACCGACTGGCCGGGGCGCGAGCCACGGATCTGGATGGCCTACCACCTCCGCTCGCACGAGCGGAACCACCGCGTCCGGGTCAAGGTGGGTCTCCCGGAGGAAGACCTGCGTGTTCCCTCGGCCGTACCGGTATTCCCCGCGGCGGAGTGGCAGGAGCGAGAGGTATTCGACATGTTCGGCGTGACCTTCGACGGGCATCCCGACCTCCGCCGGGTGCTGATGCCCGACGACTGGGAGGGCTACCCCCTGCGCAAGGACCACCCGCTCGGCGGCGTGCCCACCCAGTACAAGGGCGCCTTCGTGCCG
>DASQWG010000167.1:0-2640 GCA_035640375.1 Actinomycetota bacterium | reverse complement strand
GGGGGAGGTCCATCCGGCCGCCGCCCTTCCCGACGAGGCCGCGCGGTCCGGGGCCACGGTGATCGACGTCTCGCTCGGCCCGACCGGCGTCCCGTCCGATATCCGGCTGCGAGGCCGGGCCGGGACGATCCTTCCCCGGCTAGCCGATCGCCTCCTGCGCGTGCCCGACTGAGTCCGACCGCGTGTGCGCCTCGAAGGGTGATTTACTTCGCTCGAGGAAGGAGGAGGGATGCCCGAGTTCCCCGGCGAGGCCTGGCTGGTCGAGTTCGTCGAGCGGATCAACTCGAGCCCGTCCTACCGCGAGGCCGCCGCCACCTGGGAGGGCGACGTGGCGCTGGTGATCGAGGCCGAGCCGGACAAGGGCGTCCCGGATGACGTGTGGACGTGGCTCGACCTGTGGCACGGCGAGTGCCGGGAAGGACGGATCGTCCCGCCCGATGAGGGGGAACGGGCTCGGTTCGTGGTCCGGGCCCCGTATTCGAGGTGGAAGGACGTCATCCGGAAGGAGCTCGACCCGGTGAAGGGGATGATGCAGGGGAAGCTCCGCCTCAAGGGCGACATCACCGCGATCGTCCGGCACGTCAAGGCGGCCAGCGAGCTCGTGAACCTGGCCGCCACCGTTCCCACCGAGTTCCCCGACGAGGCGGCCTGAGGGTGCGGGGCGTCGTGTTCGAGGACGTCCGCCGCGTCCGCGTGGACGACCTCGAAGAGCCCGTCATCGAGGAGCCCACCGACGCGCTGGTGCGGATCACCACGGCGGCGATCTGCGGCTCGGACCTCCACTTCTACCACGGCAAGGCCCCGCTCCAGCCGGGCGACCCCATGGGGCTCGAAGTCATCGGCGTGGTCGAGGAGGTCGGCCCGGGCGTCACGCGGTTCTCCCCAGGCGATCGGGTCGTCATCGCATTCGACATCGTCTGCGGTGCATGCTGGTTCTGCACGAGAGGCCAGACGGCGCTCTGCGAGCACTTCCGCACCCTCGGCATCGGCACGTTCGGCGGCGACCTCGGCGGGGCCCAGGCGGAGCGGCTCCGCCTGCCGGTGGCCGACACGAACCTCCTGGGGGTCCCCGATGGTATGGAGGACGAGCGAGCCCTGTTCGTCGGCGACATCCTGACCACCGGCGTGTACGGAGCCGGGATCGCCGGGATCGGTCCCGGCGATACCGTGGCCATCGTGGGGGCGGGCCCGGTGGGGTTCTTCGCCGCCCAGGCGGCTCGGCGGCACGACCCGAGGGAGGTGCTCGTGCTCGATGAGCGGGCCGACCGCCTAACGGTGGTCGAGGCGCTCGGCTTCACCGCGATCGACGTGGCGGAGCGCAACGCCCAGACCGCCGTCGACGAGGCCACGGAGGGGCGGGGAGCCGACGTCGTGATCGAGGCCGTGGGCTCGGTCCCGGCGTGGGAGACCGCGCTGCACGTGGTGCGACGAGGCGGCACACTGGTGGTCCTCGGCATGTACGTGAGCGAGCGCGTGGAATTCCAGCTCGGCGTGGCCTGGTCGAAAGCCGTGCGATTCGTGTTCGCCGGGGTCACCCCGGTCCACGCCTGGTGGGAGGAGGCCATGGGAGCCGTGATCGACGGCTCGATCGACCCTCTCCCGATCATCTCGCACACGCTGCCGCTGGAGGACGCGCCGGCCGGCTACGAGCTGTTCGACCGCCGCAAGGCGACCAAGGTGCTGCTCAAGCCGTGAGGGTCGGGTACGACGATGCCGAGCCGAACGGGCTCGCGTCGATGATCGGCGGCCTCATCGAGGCCAACCTGGCCGCGCACCCGGAACGGGCCCGGCTGCTCCGGCGGCCCGCGGTGGTGGCCATCGTAGCTCTCGACGCCGACGTGGCGTGCACGGTGCGGCTGTCGCCGGGGATGGTCGCCGTGGTGAACGGCCCGACCGGGGCACCGGTCGTGGTGGTTCGCGCCGACACCACGACGCTCGCCGAGCTCACCGCGACTCCGCTCCGGCTCGGGTACCCGGACCCGTTCACGGCCCCGGGCCGGGCCGTCGTGGCGAAGCTGCTCCGTGGGGACCTGAAGGTGCGCGGCCTGCTTCGGCACCCGATCCTGGTGTCCCGGCTCACCCGGCTGCTGTCGGTGGCCTGACTGGTACGCTTCGGCTCGTGGACGTCGCCCGGGTCGTCGAGGGCGTGCTGGCGGGCGAGCGCCGCGCCGTGGCCCGGGCCATCTCGATGGTGGAGGACGGGGCCGACGGGCTATCCGACCTGATCGCCGGGCTGTACCCGAAGACCGGCACCGCGTACACGGTGGGCCTCACCGGGTCGCCGGGCGTGGGGAAGTCGAGCCTGGCCGCCGAGCTCGTCACCGCAGCGCGGTCCCGTGACCGCACCGTGGCCGTGCTTGCCGTCGACCCCACGTCACCGTTCACCGGGGGCGCGCTGTTGGGGGACCGGCTCCGCATGCAGTCCCACGCCACCGACCCCGGCGTGTTCATCCGGTCGATGGCCACCCGCGGCCACCTCGGCGGTCTGGCCCTGGCCGCGCCGGAGGCGGTCCGGGTGCTGGATGCCGGCGGAGCCGACCTGGTGATCGTGGAGACGGTCGGGGTGGGGCAGGCCGAGGTCGAGGTGGCCACGGCGGCCGACACGACCCTGGTGACGGTGGCGCCGGGGTGGGGCGACGC
>DASQWG010000166.1:0-2133 GCA_035640375.1 Actinomycetota bacterium | reverse complement strand
AGGACCTGCTGTACCAGATCGTGCTGGAGGCGGCTCACCAGTTCCTGGGGAGGCTGGAGGCGCTCCGAGCCGAGGTCCTCCCTCCCGAGAAGCGGCTTCGCCGTGCGATGCAGTCACATATCGGGGTGGTGGCGGACGGAGGGGATCACGCCCGGGTCTTTCACCACGAGTGGACCGCCCTCACCGGCCGCCGCCGTGCCGAGGTGCGCCGCCTCAGGGACCGCTATGACCGGCTGTGGGATGAGATCGTGCGGGCGCTGCCCGACGTGACCGATCCAAAACTCGCCCGCCTCCTGGTGCTTTCCGCCGCCAACTGGACATATACGTGGTATCGGCCGGAGGGGCCGCTGTCGCCGGACCAGATCGCGGACCGATTCACCGACCTCTTGCTGGCCGGGCTGGGGACGAAGGAGGAGAAGCGATGAGCTACGAGGAGCGGGTAGCGGAGTTCAAAGCCCGTGTCGACGCGGGAGAGAAGATCGAGTCCGGGGAGTGGATGCCGGACGAGTACCGGGCTTCGCTCCTGAAGTTCATCGAGATGCACGCCAACTCCGAGGTCATGGGCTGTCTCCCCGAGCGGGAGTGGATCCCCCGGGCACCCACGCTGAAGCGGAAGCTCTCGCTGACGGCGAAGGTGCAGGACGAGGCCGGGCACGCCCAGATCCTGTACCGGGTTGCCGAGGACCTGGGCAAGAGCCGCGACCACATGTGGGACGATCTCGTCAACGGACGGACGAAGTTCCACAACGTCTTCCACTACCCGACCGAGTCGTGGGGCGACGTCGCCGTGATCGGCTGGCTGATCGACGGGGCCGCGCTGGTCACCCAGAAGGCGCTCCTCGACTGCTCCTACCTCCCGTACGTCCGGGCGATGCGCCGGATCTGTCCCGAGGAGTCGGTGCACCTTCGCCACGGCGAGGAGCTCACGCTCGAGCTCGTCAGCGGTACCGACGAGCAGCGCGAGATGTTCCAGGACGCCGTGAACCGGTGGTGGCGGCCGATCATGCACTTCTTCGGCCCGCCGTCCAAGCCCGAGAAGGACGTCCTCCTGTACTGGGGGATCAAGACGCGGTCGAACGAGGACCTGCGCCAGGAGTTCTTCTCGACGTACGTCCCGAAGCTGTGGGATATCGGCATCTCCGTGCCCGACCCCGATCTCGCCTGGAACGAGGAGAAGGGCGAATGGGACTGGGGCGACCCGGGCTGGGACGAGTTCTGGGAGGTCGTGAAGGGGAACGGCCCTCGGACCAAGGACCGGCTGGCCCGGCGGAAGCGGATCTGGGACCACCACGCCTGGGTCCGCGAGGTGTTCCACGGCATCCCCCGCGCGGCGTGAGGTCATGGCGGTCTGGGACGTCATGTCGCGGCGCCGGGACGGCGACCCCTGGGAGGTGGCGGGCTCGCTGAACGCGCCGGATCTCGACCTGGCGATGTTGCTGGCGCGGGAAACCCATTTTCGGCACGGGGAAGGCACCACGTTCGCGCTCCGGCGACGCGGCCAGGAGGAGGTCCACGAGTGCACAGACCCCGAGGGCCTCGGCGGCATCATCGGGAAGGACTACCGTCGCCAGGCCGGCTACGTCGGAGTGGGCGCCAAGCTGAAGCGGGTGCACGCGCTGATGGAGGAGCGGGGTCTGGTGATCGATCGGCCGCGCCCGCGCGGCCACCGGCCCCGGACGAAGGAGGCCGCCGGTGCCTGACCTAGACCCCCGCCTCGGGCTCCTGCTTGCCCTGGCCGACGACGAGCTGATCCTCGGCCACCGGCACTCCGAGTGGACCGGCTGGGCGCCCTACCTGGAGGAGGACCTGGCCTTTTCCTCGATCGGCCAGGACGAGATCGGCCACGCCCGGCTCCTGTACGAGCTGGCCGAGCCCCTGGCCGCCAAGGACGCCGACGCCCTCGGGCTGGGCCGGTCGCCGGAGGAGTACCGCAACGCGATCCTGTGCGAGCGGCCCAACGGTGAATGGGGGTACACGATCGCCCGGCAGTGGCTGTACGACGAGGCCGACGACGTACGGCTGGCGGCGCTGGAGCGCTCCTCGTTCGCCGAGCTGGCGGCGGCGGTGAAGACGATCCGGCTCGAGGAGAAGTACCACTTGGAGCACGCTCGGGAGTGGTTCTCCAGGCTGGCG
>DASQWG010000165.1:0-5183 GCA_035640375.1 Actinomycetota bacterium | reverse complement strand
CGGCCGCCAGCACGCCGCCGAGCGCACCGAGGACCCCGGGGACCCATCCGGGGAGCGTGCCCAGCGCGGCCACCGCCGCTCCGACCAGCGCCCCACCCGAGACCAGGCCGAGCGACACCCGCCGCCCGGCCCGGCGGATCTGCTGCTCGAGGTTCTCGGTTCCCTTGAAGTGCACCTGCAGCTTCGGCCCCGGTCGAGCCCCGGCCAGGCGCTCCACAGCCTCGACCAGGCGCACCAGCCGGGTCCGCAGCTTCTGTCCCTCGTAGAACACCCATTTCGGGTCGAGGCGCTCGCGAAGGCGCCCCATAAACCCTCGCATGACGAAGCCGCCGACCACCGAGAGCGGGTCGAGCGTGGGGTCCAGCTCCCCGACGGCCAGCTGCATCTGGGCCAGGGCCTTCCCCGTCAGCGCCAGGGACGCGGGAAGCCGGACCCCGTGGCGGATCGACATCTCGGTGATCTCCTGCAGGATCGGCCCGAGCTCGAGCTCGCGAACGGCCACGCCACGGTGCCGGGTCATCAGGTCGCCGACCTCAGCCCGGAACGCCTCCACGTCGAGGTCGGCTCGGTCCTGCTCCCCGGCCAGCATCAGGACGACGTCGGAGAGGAAGTCGACGTCCTCCCGCCAGAACGCCATCAGGAGCAGGAGCATCAGCTGGCGCGTCTCGGGATCGACCTCGCCGACCATCCCGAGGTCGAGGAAGTAGATGCGGTCGTGCCACCACATCATGTTCCCGGGGTGGGGGTCGGCATGGAAGAACCCGTCTGAGAGGATCTGCTGGTAGTACGACTCCAGCAGCTGTCGGGCCGCATCCGTCCGAGCCTCGCCCTGCGGCGCGTCCCGGATGGGGACCCCCTGGACCTCCTCCATCACCAGGAGCCGGTCGGTGGAAAGCTCCCCGTACACCCTGGGCACGTCGAGCCGGGAGAACGGTCCCAGCCCGCCGTGCATCCGTTCGAGGTTCGCGGCCTCCTGCCGAAAGTCCAGCTCGCGCTTCAGGGAGTCCGAGAGGTGCTGGACGATCGTGGGGAGATCGATCACCTGCCGGAACGCCTCCCGTTCGGCGGTCTTCTCGGCAAACAGCTCCAGGAGTCCCAGGTCCTGCAGGATGTCCTTCCGGGCGGATGGCCGCTGGACCTTGACCACGACCCGCTCCCCACCGGTCAGCGTGGCCCGGTGGACCTGGGCGATCGTCCCGGCGGCCATCGGCTCGGGGTCGATCGACTCGAACACGTCTTCCCACGGCACCCCGAGCTCCTCCTCCATGACCTTCACCACGTCCTGCTCGGACATGGCGGGGACCCGGTCCTGGAGCGTGGAGAGCTCCTCGATGAACTCGTGGGGCAAGAGGTCGGGCCGGGTCGACAGGATCTGGCCCATCTTGGCGAAGGTCGGGCCGAGCTCCTCCATGGCGGCCCGAAGCCGCCGAGCCCGGGCCCGGACAACGTCCTCCTCGTCCGATCGCGCCCCGGTGAAGACCTCCTGGAACCCCTCGCGGGCCAGCACCCGGCCGATCCGGGCGGCCCGGCCGATCAGCCGTCCCTCGACGTGGGGCCGCGCTTCCTCGGTCACGTGGGGCATCACGGGGATCGGGCGGGGGCCGCCGCGGCGGGCCGTCACCGATGGATGCGCCGTGTTGACGATGATGACCGTGCACCGGGCGTTGTGCGAGACCCGGTTGGGCACGTTGCCGAGGAGGAACGAGGTGCGGCCGCTCATCCCGAGGTTCCCTACGATGCACACGTCCACCTCGAGCTCGTCGCAGGCCCGGATGATCCCTCGGGCGGGGTCGGGGTCCACCACCACCCGGGCGTGCCCGCGGGGGCCGGCCACCTCGTCGGCGGTGGCCCGCAAGGCGTCGACCGTGTGCTCGTGGTCGGCCGGACCGTCGGGTGCCGGGGGGACGACCTGGAGGAGGATCAGCTCCGCGGAGAACCGCTCGGCCATGTCGGCGGCCCACCGGACCGCGTGACCGGCGCTCTCGCTGCCATCGGTGGCGACCAGGACCTTCTGGACCAGGGCTAGCCCCCGCCCCCGGTTTCCTCGTGTTCGGCGTCGGGGGCCACCGGGGCGGCCCGCTCGCCGCGCTCGTTGTCGACCAGGGTCCACAGCCACTCGCCCCACGCCCGGACCGCGGGCCAGGACTGCCAGAACCCCTCGAGGGTCTGATCGCCGAACGCCCGCCAGGCCTCCGGCGGCTTCAGGCCCTGGGACACGACCTCGAGATCCGCGACCGCGTCATGCAGCTTGTCTTCGAGCTCCTTCACGGCCACCTCCCCTTCACCGGCGCCAGTGTAGTGGAGGGGCCCGAGGGTAGAGTGGGACTCGTGCCGAACCGGCTGGCCGCGGCCACGAGCCCGTACCTCCTCCAGCACGCCGACAACCCCGTCGACTGGTACGAGTGGGGGGACGAGGCGTTCCGCCGCGCCCGGGAGGAGGATCGGCCGATCCTGCTCTCGGTCGGGTACGCCGCGTGCCACTGGTGCCATGTGATGGAGCGCGAGTCCTTCGAGGACGCCGACATCGCCCGGCTCATGAACGAGCAGTTCGTCTGCGTCAAGGTCGATCGGGAGGAGCGTCCCGACATCGATGCGATCTACATGGACGCGGTGCAGGCGATGTCGGGCCGCGGCGGCTGGCCGATGACCGTGTTCCTAACACCGGACGGCCGGCCGTTCTTCGCCGGGACGTACTTCCCTCCGGAGGATCGACATGGCATGCCGGGGTTCCCTCGCGTCCTCGAGGCCATCGCCGCCGCGTGGCGCGACCGCCGGGATGAGCTGGTGGGGCAGGGCCAGCGCGTCGTCGAGGCCATCGGCCGTGGTCCGGGCTCGTCCACCGAGCCGCTCACCGAGACGGCGCTCCGCGAGGCGCTGTCCGGCCTGCGGACCGCCTTCGACCAGGAGTGGGGCGGGTTCGGCGGCGCGCCCAAGTTCCCTCAGCCGATCACCCTGGAGCTCCTCCTCCGATGTCACCACCGCGGATGGGAGGGAGCGATCGACATGGTCACCCGGACCCTCGACCGGATGGCGGCCGGAGGCATCCACGACCACGCCGGCGGCGGGTTCCATCGCTACGCGGTCGACCGGACCTGGCTGGTCCCTCACTTCGAGAAGATGCTCTCCGACAACGCCCAGCTGGCCACGGCGTACCTCCAGGCCTGGCAGGTCACGGGTCGGGAGCGCTACGGCGAGGTCGCCCGAACGACCCTCGACTTCCTCCTGCGCGAGCTGCGGCACCCGGAGGGCGGTTTCTTCTCCTCGATCGACGCCGATTCCGAAGGCGAAGAGGGCCGGTTCTACGTGTGGGGATGGGACGAGCTCGTCGACGTGGTCGGCGAGGACGTGGCCGAGGCCCTCGGCGCGGGCCCGGAGGGCAACTGGGAGGGCCGGAACGTGTTGTGGCGACCGTCGGAGGAGGCCGAAGTGTCCGAGGAGGTGGTTCGGCGGCTGCTCGAGGTGCGATCGCGTCGGGTCCGGCCGGCCACCGACGACAAGGTCCTGGCGGGATGGAACGGCCTGACGATCTCGGCGTTCGCGCTCACCGGTCGAGCGCTCGGCGCACCGGACTACGTGGATGCGGCCTCGGCGGCGGCGGAGTTCGTGCTGTCCTCGCTCCGACGCGGCGACGGCAGGCTCCTCCGGTCGTGGCGGGACGGGCGCACCAGCGGCCCCGCGTACCTGGACGACCACGCGCTGGTCGCGGGGGCGTGCCTCGATCTCTACGAGACCACCTTCGACGTGCGGTGGTTCGAGGAAGCCAGGAGCCTGGCCGATGCGATCCTCCGCTTGTTCGCCGACCCTGCCGGGGGCTTCTTCCAGGCCGGCGAGGACGGGGAGCGCCTGGTGCTGCGGCCGAAGGAGCTGTTCGACACCGCGGTCCCGTCGGGCAGCTCCGCGGCAGCCGACCTGCTGCTGCGGTTGTCGCTCCTCACGGGGGAGGCCGAGTACGAGCGGGCCGCGGTCTCCGCGCTGCGGCTGGTCCACGACCTGATGGCCCGGGCGCCGACGGCGCTGGCGCACGCGCTGGGGGCGCTGGACCGGTACGTCGGCCCCTCGAAAGAGATCGCCGTGGTCGGCGATCCCGACGACCGGGCCACCGGCGCTCTCCTCGACGCGGTGCGGCGCCGCTATCTGCCCAACGTCGTGGTGGCCGCGGCGGCGCCTGACGATACGGACGCGGCCAAGGCCGTCCCGCTCCTCGAAGCCCGTGAGCCCGTGGATGGCCGGCCCGCCGCCTACGTGTGCGAGCGGTTCGTGTGCCAGCGCCCGGTCACCGACCCGGACGAGCTGGCGGCGCAGCTGGCCTGAGGGTCAGGCCACCCGGCCGGGTTGCCCGTCAGGCGTGGTGAACGGCAGCCCCTGGGCGACCCAGGCCTCGCTGCCCCCCTCCATCACCGAGGCCTCGAACCCGCGGGCCTCCAGCATCAGCCTGGCCACCTCGCTGCGATTGGCGGTGCGGCAGTAGATCACCACGGGCCGGTCGGGATCGAGCCCCTCGGTGCGGCCGTCGAGGACCTCCTGGAGCGGGATGTGGACGGCGCCTTCGATGCGCCCGGCGTTCCACTCGTACGGCTCCCGCACGTCGAGGAGCTGGACGTTGTCGCGTCGCTCGTAGGCGACACGTGGGGCGATGAACGCGGCCATCGGTTTCATCGTATCAACGCTCCCGCGCCGCTCCGGTCCGGGCCGCGGTGAAGTGCCGGATCGACGGCGGCAACGCCGGGAGGGCCAGCCGCGAGGCCCGAGCCGCCACGGCCAACGCCGCCCGGGCGCGCCGTCCGGCCCGGAGCCCGAACATCGCTCGGATCCGCTCCGGCAAGAGCGCCAGCGTGATCGGACGGATCACCGCGGTGGGGGCTCGGAGCGGCAGTGGGAGCGGCGGACGAAGGACATCTCGGACGAGCCGTCGTCCCTCGGGGGTGGCCCGCAGCTCCGGGCCGTCCAGCATCCCATCGACGTACCGCCGGAACGCGTCGAGGTCGAGCGGGATGGTGGCTTGGGGGATCCCGAACTGCTCGGCGGTCTCTACGGTCTCGAGGTAATAGCGGCGCCGATCGGCCTCCGACAGGGTGTGCACGAACCGCTCGTACACCTGGAGCGTGGTGTCGACGAGCGTGGCGTTCACCCACAGCAGGAGGGCCGGGTCGGTGGCGGCGTACGGGCGTCCCTCCGCGGTCCCG
>DASQWG010000164.1:0-3584 GCA_035640375.1 Actinomycetota bacterium | reverse complement strand
TCGGCGAGCTCGTCGGCGTCCCGCGGCCGGGACCGGTGGTCGGAGGAGCCGAGCCGCTCCCTCCCTGGGGATCAGGGCCACGCGCTTCCCCGGGAGGCCCTGCCACAGGAACGTGCCGGAACCCGCCTGGCGCTCCGCGGTGGAGGTGTCGCCGTCTCGGAACCGCGGGGCCAGCACCTCGGGGATCAACGAGGCCGCCGGGATCGGGATCCCGGCCAGCCGCTCCAGCACCACCTCCGCAGCCGCGTCCGTGGCCGGCACGGGGGCCAGGTTGCGCTCGGCCAGGAAGTCGGCGTACCGCTCGGGATCCACCGGCTCGACCTCCTGCCGGAGGATCTGGAGCGTCTCCCGGTGGATCCGCCGGAGGTTGTCGGCATCGACCCACTCCCGGCCCGAGCCGCCCGGCCGGAACTCTCCGGCGGCGACCTCCCCGGTGGCCCTGAGGTCGAGGAGGATCGAGGCGGCGTCGGCCGATTCGATTCCGAAGCGGTCCGCCAGCTCCTCCTCGGTGACCGGCCCTCGTCCGGCCAGATGCCGACGGACCACCCGGCCCGCGGCGTCGGGGTCTCCGCCGGCCATGGCCCGGTAGTC
Organism: Actinomycetota bacterium; assembly: GCA_035640375.1. GTDB lineage: Bacteria > Actinomycetota > UBA4738 > UBA4738 > CALAEC01 > CALAEC01. The sequence continues at coordinate 2,993 of DASQWG010000164.1, read as the reverse complement.
CTCGGCGTACTCCGCGGCCGCCCATCGCCGTTCGCCGCCGATATCGATCCGGACCGCCCGCCCGTCACGCTCCAGCGCCTCGATCCACTCCCGCCACCTTGGTCCACATCGGGTCGAGAGGTCGCGCTCCGATAGGTCACCGAGCGCGTTGAGGGCGTCGGCGAGCTCGTCGGCGTCCCGCGGCCGGGACCGGTCGTCGATCCGCTGGAGCAGGCGCTCCACCCGCTCGATGGCCCGGTCGTCGAGGAGCTCCCGCAGCGCGTCGGGCCGGACCACCCGGGCCAGGAGGTCCCGGTCCACAGCCAGGAGTTGGCTCCGCCATTCGGCCCTGGGGTAGTCGCCGACGTACTGGAACGCCATGTTGTAGTCGAACAGGAAGTGCATGGCGAACGGGGTTGGCACGTCGGAGGCGATCCGCCGCACCGCGATCTCCCCGGAGCGGATCCCGTCGGCGACCTTCCGGAAGTCGCGAACCCGGAGGAGGTCGTCCCAGGCCTCGCGGTACGCCTCCAGCAGGATCGGGAACTCGCCGTACCGCTTCACCAGCTGCATCAGGTCCTGGGCCCGGATCCGCTGCAGCCACAGCGGAGTGCGCTGGTTCGGCCCACGACGAGGCAGGAGCAGGGCCCTGGCCGCGCACTCCCGGAACAGCACGCCGAAGAGTGGAGAGATCTGAAGCTCGCGGAGCAACAGGTCGTCGAGCTCCTCGTCGGACGGCAGGTCGGCGATCAGTTCGATCGGCACGGGCGAGTCGCGGCCCGGGAACCGCAGCATGAAGCCGTCGTCGACGGCGGCAGCCTCGACGTCGAGGTTCTCGGCGTCCCGGATCCTGGCCCGGACCACCAGGGTCCAGGCGTGGTGCACGCGGGCCCCGAACGGGGAGTGCACCACGAGGCGCCGGTCCCCGAGCTCGTCGTCGAACTCCTCGATCACGACCGCGCGGTCCGACGGCAGCTCACCGGCCGCCTCGTGCTGCTCGGACAGGAACGCGTGGAGGTTGGCAGCGGCCCGCTCCCCCAGCGCGCACTCCTCGCGGACCCACGCGGCGAACCCATCAGCGTCATCCAGCCGCTGCGCCGCCTCTCGCAGGAACGCGCCGACCTTCACCCCGGTCTCGTACGGCCGGCCCGGCTGCTCGCCGTGCCAGAACGGGATCGACGGCATGGCGCCCGGCGCCTCGTGGACCACGATCTCGTCCCGATCGATCCGTTCGATCCGCCACACCGAGGAGCCGAGCACGAACGAGTCGCCCGGCCGGGCCTCGAACACGAACTCCTCGTCGAGCTCGCCCAGCCGGACCCCGGTTCCCCCGTGGATCACCCGGTAGTAGCCGCGGTCGGGGATCGTGCCGGCGTTCGTCACCGCGAGCATCCGCGTGCCGGGCCGCGCCCTGACCTCCCCCGATTCACGGTTCCACACAAGCCTCGGGCGCAGCTCGCCGAACCGCGCCGCCGGGTACCGCCCGGCGAGCATGGCCAGGACGGCCTCGAACCGGCCCCGGTCGAGGTCGCGGAAGGGGTACGCGCCCCGGGCCAGGTCGTACAGCGCGGGCGCCGTCCACCCACCCGAGCTGGCCGCGCTGGCCAGGTGCTGAGCCAGCACGTCGAGGCAGCCCTCGGGGATCTCGGTGGTCTCGACCTCACGGCGGAGCATCCCTCGGGCCACCGCGGCCGCGTCGACCAGGTCCGGCCGGTACTTCGGGACGATCCGCCCCGTGGCGACCTCGCCGACCAGGTGCCCGGCTCGGCCGACCCGCTGGAGTCCGGCCGTGACGCTCTTGGGACTCTCGATCTGCACGACCAGGTCGATGGCGCCGATGTCGATCCCCAGCTCCAGGGACGAGGTTGCCACCAGGCCGGGCAGCTCGCCCCGCTTCAGCTGCTCCTCGACCTCGAACCGCTTCTCCCGGGACACGCTGCCGTGGTGCACGCGGACCAGCACCTCACCGGCCCGCTCGTTGATCTGCCGCGCGGTGCGCTCGGCCAGACCCCGATTGTTGACGAAGATCAGCGTGGAGCGATGGCTCCGAACCAGCTCATGGAGCTCGTCCCAGACGCTCGGCCATACACTCTCCCCCGGAAGCTCCCGGAAGTCCTCGACAGGCGCCTCCACCGTGAGATCGATCTCCTTCCGGCCGCCGGAGTCGAGCACCTGGACCGGCCTGGGGGTTCCCCGCTCACGGCCACCGAGCCACCCCGCCACCCGGTCGGCCGGCGTCACGGTCGCCGACAGGCCGACCCGTTGGAACGGCCGTCCGGCGAGCCAGGCCAGCCGCTCCAACGACAGGGCCAGGTGCGCGCCCCGCTTGTTCGGAGCCAGCGCGTGCACCTCGTCGACGATGACTGCCTCGACGCCGGCCAGCGTGGCGGCGGCGCGTTCGGAGGTCAGCATCAGGTACAGCGACTCGGGCGTGGTGATCAGCACGTCGGGGGGGCGCCGGATCAGCCGCTCCCGGTCGCGCTGGGTCGTGTCGCCGGTCCGGATCCCCATCGAGATCCCCGGGGGCGGACGACCCAGGCGGTCCGCGATCGCCTCCATCCCGGCCAGCGGCACCTCGAGGTTGCGGTGGATGTCGTTGCCGAGCGCCTTCAGCGGCGTGACGTACAGCACCCGGACGCCGGCGTCCTCGAGAGGTTCCCGGGCCAGGCGATCGAGGAAGACGAGGAACGCCGCGAGCGTTTTGCCCGAGCCCGTGGGGGCAACCACGAGGGCCGATTCCCCGGCGGCCAGGGCCGGCCAGGCCAGCTCTTGCGCCGGGGTGGGCTCACCAAACGTCTCCCGGAACCACGTCCCGGCCAGGTCGCCGAGGATCGAGGAGGTGTCGCCCATGGTCGGGCCATCGTATGACGGACCGCCGACTTCGCTTACGGGGCCAACCGGACCCGGCCCGTGGGCCGGCCGGCCAGCGCCGCCGGGCCGGCGCCGACGAGCCCCTCTGAGACCAGCGGCCGAACCGCCGACGCGACCTCCGCGGCGGAGCGACCCAGCCGGGC
>DASQWG010000163.1:0-7354 GCA_035640375.1 Actinomycetota bacterium | reverse complement strand
GCAAGGCCATCGAATTCCTCCGGGACCACCTCAAGAAGCCGCCGGCCGGACTGACCCTGCTCTCGGACGGGAACAAGGTCTTCGCGGCGCAATCGCCGGACGAGGTCATCGACCTCCTCCAGCGCGGGCAGGGCGTGTTCGCCCTCGCCGTGGACAAGGTATGGAGCGACGTCGAGGGGTCGGTGAAGAGGACCGCCAGGGCAACGTCACCCAGCGGTTCACCCCCGACTTCTACCTCCCGGCCTACAACCTGTACATCGAGATCACCACGATGAACCAGAAGCTGGTCACCAGGAAGAACCGGAAGGTCCGGCGGCTCCAGGAGCTCTACCCCGACATCAACTGCAAGATCTTCTATCAGCGGGACTACCTTTCGCTGGTCACGAAGTACGGGCTGGAGGACCGCCGAACGACCGAACCGGCGTGACCTCGGCCCTGCGATAGGATGCCCGCCGAGTGAGCGGCCTTCGGTTCGCCCCCCACACCGAGGACGATGTCCGGGGCATGCTGGAAGCCCTGGGGCTCTCCTCCCTCGACGACCTCTACCGTCACATCCCCGGCCAGGTGCTGCTCGACCGGCCCCTGAACATCCCGAGCGGCGTCTCCGAGATGGAGCTGCTGGCCGACCTGTCGGACCTGTCAGGCCACAACCGCCACACCGACGACCTGGTGTCCTTCGCGGGCGGGGGAGCCTACGATCATTATGTGCCGGCGGCGGTGTGGTCGCTGGCCGGCCGGTCGGAGTTCCAGACCTCGTATACGCCGTACCAGCCCGAGCTGTCGCAGGGCGTGCTCCAGGCCCTGTTCGAGTACCAGTCGATGATCTGCGACCTCACCGGTCTCGAGGTCTCCAACGCATCGCTCTACGACGGGGCGACGGCCGTGGTCGAGGCGGTGAGCCTGGCCCGGGCCGCCACCGGCCGGGACCGGGTGCTGGTGGCCGACACGGTCGACCCTCGATACGTGGAGGCCCTCCGCACCTACGGTCGCGGGGCGGGCTACGAACCGGAGCTGCTCCCGTCCCGCGGCGGCCGGGCGGTGGTTCCGGTCGTGGGCCACGTCGCCTGCGTGGTGCTCCAGCACCCGAACGTGTTCGGGATCCTGGAGCGGGCCCGCGAGGTGTTCGCGGCCGCCCGGGCGGCCGGGGCCCGCGCCATCCACGTGTTCGACCCGCTGTCGCTGGGGGTCCTGGCGCCGCCGGGAGAGCTGGACGCCGACATCGCGGTGGCCGAGGGGCAGGTGCTGGGGAACCATCTCGCGTACGGGGGGCCGTACCTCGGCGTGATCGCCGCCAGGATGCAGGACGTGCGCCGGATGCCGGGCCGGATCGTCGGCGAGACCGTGGACGTCGACGGACGGCCGGGGTACGTGCTCACGCTCCAGGCCCGGGAACAGCACATCCGCCGGGAGAAGGCCACCTCGAACATCTGCACGAACCAGACGCTGATGGCCATCGCCGCCGCGGTGTACCTGGCCTGGCTGGGGCCGGCCGGGCTGGTCGAGCTCGGCCAGGCGTGCGCGGCCAAGGCGGCCTACGCCGCGGAGCGACTGACCGCGGTGCCGGGCGTCCGCCTGGCCCACCCGGACGTGCCTTTCTTCAAGGAGTTCGCCCTGGCGTTCGACCGGCGAGGGCCTGCCGAGGTTCGGGATCGGCTGGCCGACCGGGGGTACCTGGTGGGTCCGGTGTTCGAGGAGGCCCTGCTGGTGGCGTGCACGGAGCGACGGAGCAGGCAGGAGATCGACGACCTGGCCCGGGCGGTCGGCGAGGTGGTGGCATGACCGAGCCCGTGGGCGCGCCGGTACGGGTGGGAGATCCCGAGGCGTTCCCTCGCACGCTGCGAAACCTGGCCAGGCCCGGCCGCCGCGCGTCCGCGTTCCCGCCCCTCGACGTGCCGCCCACGGAGCTTCCCTCCGACCAGCGCCGGGAGCGCGCCGCGGCGCTGCCCGAGGTCTCCGAGCGCGACCTGGTCCGCCACTACACCCGGCTGGCCCAGCGCAACTACGGGGTTGACACCGGGTTCTATCCGCTGGGGTCGTGTTCCATGAAGTACAACCCGAAGGTGGCGGAGACCGCCGCGTCGCTGCCCGGCTTCCAGCGGCTGCACCCGCACCAGCCGGAGCACACCGTCCAGGGGGTCCTGGAACTCCTGTGGCGACTGGAGCGGGCGCTGTGCGAGGTCACGGGGATGGCCCGGGCCACGTTCCAGCCGGCGGCGGGGGCATCCGGCGAGCTGACCGGGCTCCTGATCATGCGGGCGTTCCACTCGCGGAACGGCGACCCCCGGCGGCGGATCGTGATCCCCGACTCGGCGCACGGCACCAACCCGGCCAGCGTGCGGATGGCCGGGTACGAGGTGGCCACGGTGCCCTCGGACGCCCGGGGCCTGGTGGACCTGTCGGCCCTGGAGAAGCTGGTCGAGGAGGACGTGGCCGGGCTGATGATCACCAATCCGAACACGCTGGGGCTGTTCGAGGAGGACATCCTGGAGATCGCCCGGACGATCCACGGCGCGGGCGGCCTCCTGTACTACGACGGGGCCAACCTCAACGCGATCCTCGGCCGCGTACGCCCCGGCGACATGGGGTTCGACATCGTTCACATGAACACCCACAAGACGTTCGCCACTCCCCATGGCGGTGGTGGTCCGGGCGCCGGGCCCGTGGCCGTGGCGGAGCGGCTGGCACCTTTCCTGCCCTCGCCGGTGGTGGAGCGGCGCGAGGATGGCACGTTCGGATGGGACCGCGACCGGCCCGAGTCGATCGGGCGGATCCACGGCTTCCACGGGAACGTCGGCGTGCTGGTCCGAGCCTACGCCTACGTGTTCGGCAACGGCGGGGATGGCCTGCGGGAGGTGGGGGAGCGAGCCGTCCTCAACGCGCGGTACCTCGCCGAGCGAGTTCGGAGCGCGTTCCCGTTGGCGCACCCGGACGGTCCTGCGATGCACGAGTTCGTCTCGACGGCGAAGCCGCTCCGGCCGCACGGGGTCCGGGCCATGGACGTGGCGAAGCGGCTGATCGACCTCGGCTACTACCCATCCACGGTGTACTTCCCCCTGGTCGTGGAGGAGGCCCTGATGGTCGAGCCCACCGAGACCGAGTCGAAGGAGACCCTCGATGCCTTCGCCGAGGCCATGCTCCGCGTGGCGAGGGAGGCCGAAGAGGAGCCGGACCTGTTGCGCGAGGCCCCCGTCACCACGCCGATCCGCCGCCTCGACGAGGCCCTGGCCGCTCGGTCGCTGAAGATCTGCTGGTAGCGGCGGGCCGCGACCGCCTGATCAGGCGGCGGCGGGGACCGGGCTGGTGTGCGGCTCGGTAGGGGAGAGGAGCCCGGCCACGAACAACAGGGCGCCGGCCACGATGCCGACCGAGACGCCCGCGGTGGGGGACAGGAACTCAACAGCACCGCTGGTGGCCCAGGCCAGGATGCCCGCGAACTGGAGCGCCGTGATCAGCCCGAGCCCCATCAGCAGGGCGCCGGTCCCGCCGGCCGTGCCGGTCAGGACGCGCATCGCCGCCAGGAGGAGCACGATGGTGATCGTCGCCGGCAGGAGGGCCTCCCACAGGAGCGTCGCCGGCGGCGAAGAAAGCTCCACCACCTCGAGCTCGGAGGGCTCCAGACCAGGGGGCGCCACCCGGGCCGCGGAAACCAGATTGGCGAGCACGTACCCGATCGCCCCGACCAGAGTCAGGGCGCACATGGCTCGGCTCCTGGCACCGACCTCGGTCTGATCGCGGGCGAAGGCCGCAACCCCCGCCGCCAGGACCAGGATCCCCCCGGCCAGGGCCAGGTAGGCGCCGAGCGCGGGGGAGACCGGCTCTTCGCGGAACAGGGACACGCCGAGCAGGGCGGCGCCTCGAAGCGTCATCCACAGCCCCGCCGCGGCGATCAGCCCGGAAGCCCGCCGGGCCGTCCATCGGCCCATCAACAGCCAGGCGCCCCCGATGGCCACCCCCAGCGCCGCCAGCGCCCCCAGGGCCAACGACCCCCAGATGCGGACCCCTTGGGCCACGTCGAGGACGGCCAGCTCGGCGGCCCCTGCGGACTGGAAGGGGACGAACAGCGCCACCACGAACAAGACCGCCCCGGCCACAGCGATCGCCGCGAGCCCGGACGGGCTCCCACCCTGCTGCATCGCCGCATCTTGCCATCCCCCGGCGGGGGAGTCCACGCATGCGCTTCCCCGATGCCGATCGCCAGCTCCCGGGGACGGAGTCTGCTTTCGGCCAGGTGAATGTTCACGGCGGTCCGGGCCGATCCGACGCCGGGCTCGGTCGAAGCCCGCACTCGGCTCTGGGAGACCCTCGCGCCGTCAGGGGGGATCGGGCGGCATGAGGCTCTCCGGAAGTTACTTGACGTAATGTCTCTTATCGGGGTTTGGTGAGAGGAGGGGCCGACGGGTGCCGGTCCCGCGCCGGAGGCCGACGACGGAGCACGCGGTCCCTGACCGCCCACAGCAACACCTGCCACAGGGCCTCGGCGACGATGGCCCGGGAGATCTTTGACTGACCGTGCCGGCGCTCCTCGAACGTGATCGGGACCTCGGCGACGACGAGGCCTCGCCGCCAGCCGCGGTAGGCCAGCTCGACCTGGAACGCGTAGCCCTCCGAACGAAGCCGCCGGGCGACCAGCTCCCGGAGGGCCTCCCGCCGGTAGGCCCGGAACCCGCTGGTGGCGTCGGCGAGCGGGAGGCCCAGCAGCATCCGGACGTAGAGGTTCCCGCCCCGGGACAGAACGCGCCGGAACAGTGACCAGTTCCGGACTCGGCCTCCGGGGACGTACCGGCTGCCGAGTACCAGGTGGTGGCCCCGGGCCGCTGCCAGGAGCCCCGGGAGATCCTCGGGCCGGTGCGACAGGTCGGCGTCCATCTCCACTACCACGTCGTAGCCCTCGGCCAGCGCTGCCGCGAACCCGTCGAGGTACGCGCCGGCGAGGCCACCCTTCTCCGGGCGTTCCAGCAGCGTCACCCGAGGCTCCCGGTCGGCCATCTTGCGCACCAGATCCCCCGTTCCGTCCGGCGACGAGTCGTCCACCACGGTGACGTCGACCCGGTCGGAGACCGTCAGGACCCGCTCGACCACCTCCTCCACGGTCTCCCGCTCGTTGTAGGTGGGGAGGATCACGGCAACGCGGTGGTCTTCGGGCAGGGGCAGGACCGGCCGCTCCGGCGCCCGGCGCGGGGTGAGGTATCCGGCCCCCAGCAGCGCCAGGAACGCCAGCGGCAGCCACCCTCCCACGGCGTCGTAGGGCGTGGTCCCCTCGGCCGTCGGCACGTCGGCCCGGAGGATCGCCGGCTCGAACAAGCCGGTGCGTTGGGTCACGGTCCCATCGGGCCCGATCACCGCGCTGATCCCCGACAGCGCCGCGTGGACCACCCACCGGCCGCTCTCGACGGCCCGCAGCTCGGAGAGCACCACGTGCTGCTCCGGCGCGGCGCTCACGCCGAACGTGGCGTTGTTCGTCGACACCACCACGAAGCCCTCGTCCTCGGTGATGAAGTCGCGGACCAGGTCGGGGAAGGCGTTCTCGAAGCAGATGATCGAGGCGAATCCAAGATCTTCCCGCCGGAACCGTCCCGGCTCCGTCCCCGGAGAGAGGTCCGCCCGGACCCGGCGCACATCGGGGATCCAGTCGAGGAACCGGCGCCCCGGTACGAACTCGCCGAACGGCAGGAGGTGGTTCTTCGCGTACCGGTCGACGACCCGGCCGTCCTCGGCGTACAGGAGGTTCTCGTTCAGCAGGCGGCCGTCCTCCGCCCGTGTGATCGCCCCGACCAGGGTGGGCGCTCCGACCGCGACGATGGCCTCCTCGACGACCGGGCCGATCACCGCGTCAGTGGTGGGATCACGGTCCAGGGCGTTCTCGGGCCACACGGCCAGGTCGGGTGGATCGGCGGCAAGCCGGCCGTGGAGGCGAGCGTGGTTCTCGGCCACCAGGTTGTCCTCAATGATCCGGCTGGCCGTTCCGACCTCGAGCGGCACGTTCCCCTGGATCACCGCCACGTCCACCGGGGGGCCGTCCGCCGACGGACCCGGGAGGACCACGGGCAGGAGGGCGAGAGCAACCGCTGCGGTGCCAGGTAACAGGGAGCGCCGCCACTCCCCCGCGCGGAGCAGCGCCACCAGGACCAGGGCGTTGATCGCGGCCACGAGGAACCCCAGACCGACCGCCCCGATCACCGAGGCCGCCGGCAGCGTGATCAGGTTGTCGTGCTGGGTTGCCCCGAGGCTCACCCAGCTCCAGCCGCCGAACGGCCACACACCCCGGAGCCACTCGACCAGGGCCCACGCTGCCCCGACCGCCACGGCCGTTGACAGGGGCGCTCGGTCGCGCCACACCGCCGGGACCACCGCGCCGAACAGCGCCAGGAAGGCACCGACGCCCAGCACGAGCGCGGCCCATCCGAGGATCGATACCGGGATCAACCAGGAGAGCAGGAGGCCGTAGAACAGCACGCCAAAGGACAGGCCGAGGAGCGCTCCCCTCCGGACCCGGCTGGCGCGCAGCGCCCACATGAGCGGCACCAGGGCCACGAAGCCGAGCGGACCCACATCGGCCGGCGGGAGGGCCAGCCACAGCAGGAGAGCCGACGCGGCAGCGGCGATCAGGGCGGTGGGAAGGCGCGCTAGGCGCAGTCCCGGCAAAGCATGCGCTTCTTGTCGGCCAGCTGGCTGCGGTGCTTCACGAGGTAACAGTTGCGACAGGTGAACTCGGTGGGTTGTTGGGGCACGACCTTGACCGTGAGCGCCTCCACGCGCTCGTCTCGGCCGGTCGGGACCACCGCCTCCTCTTCTTCCGCCTCCTCCGGGCCCTCGTCGGCCTTCTTGGCGATGATCTCGTCGAGGCTGGTCTCGTCCTCCTCGGAGGCCGGCGCCTCGTCCTCGATCTCCTCGGGATCTTTCACGGGCTCTTCCACGGTCACCCCACCTGGGGACGGGCCATTGTACGCCCCTCTACCCTTCTTCGACGCCGTTGGAACGACATCGAGGGACGGGCCTATTCCCGGGACGCGCGAAGGGCCCACAGAGACCTTTGGGGCCGCGGCGCCGGGGCGCCGCGTTCTCTACTCAGCCTCTGTGGGCCCCACGCTCCACCGTGGCGGAGCCTGGCCATGCTAGTGCGCGCCGGCTGCACATGTCAAACCAAGACTTGTCACACCGGCGCACCGACGACGAGATCGTGTCGGAGGGGGGCGCTATCCTTCCGGCGATGGGAGGGCGTTCATCGGTTGCCGCCGTGTCGGGAACCGATCTCGCGGACAGCCGAGGGCTGGACGAGGCCGCTTCCTTCGTTCTCGAGTTGCTTGAGCGGCCGGCATCCGAGGTGCGAGTCTCCGAGGGGCAGCTCGAGCTCGGC
>DASQWG010000162.1:0-3443 GCA_035640375.1 Actinomycetota bacterium | reverse complement strand
CGCTCGGCGTGGAAGACCTGATCGATGGGCACCTCGATCCGACGCGGCAGGACGAGGTGGCCGGACGACTCGAGGACACGTTCGGGTCGCGGCCCCGGGACGAGTGGGTGGAGCGGTTGGCCGGCCTGGAGACCTGCGTGGGGCCGGTGAACGACGTGGCCGAGGCCGTGGTCGACCCGCAGATCCGGGCGCGGGGGATGGTCGTCGAGGTCGAGGGGCGCGCGGTCGGTCCCGGTCCGGCGATCCGGCTGGGCGAGGGAGGCCCGCGACCGGCCCGCACCACGGCTCGGCGAGCACACCGACGAGGTGCTGCTCGAAGCCGGCGTGTCGCACGAGCGGGTGGCCGATCTGCGACGGCGCGGCATCGTGGGGGATCGTGTCGGTGGGGGCCGCTAGGCTCGGGTCATGGATGAGGACCCACTCCACATCGACTGCGACCAGTGCCGGCACCAGGGGACCGACCAGTGCTCGGACTGCGTGGTGACGTTCCTGCTCGACCGGGAGGGAGGCCAGGGCGCGGTGGTGGTCGACGCCGAGGAGGCCCGAGCCCTGCGCAGCCTCGGCGAGGCCGGGTTGGTGCCGCTGCTGCGGCTGTCCCCGCGGCCTCCTCGGACCGGCCGCACGGAGGAGGCCGGATGAGGGAGGCTACGCCGCGCCCGAGGCAGCCCCGGACGGCCGGAGGACGGTTCCATCTGCGGTTCGGAGCTCGGCTTCGCGGGCCGCCCACCTGATCCTCACGATCGTCGCGGCGCGGCCGTTTCGGAGCGGGACGGCGCTGGTGACGGAGCCGACGGGCTCATCCCCGGCCAGGACAGCCTCGCCGGCGCGGGCGGGGCCGTCCCCTCCGGCGGCCAGCACCACGAACGGTGGATGGCCGAGGTTCCGGACCCGGGCCATGGCCTCCTGCCCCAGGAAGCAGCCCTTCTGGTAGGCCACGACGCCGTCGAGCCCGGCCTCTTGTGGCAGCGAGGCCTCACCGACATCGACGCCGAACCGGGCCACGCCCCGCTCGATCCGCCAGGCCTCGAGCGCGTGAGGTCCCGCCTCGAGGAGCCCGGACAGGGCCTGGCGAATCTCGGCGGCGCGCTCGGCCGGTGCCAGGACATCGAGACCCACTCCGAGGCACGAGGGGCGAAGCACGTCGGCCCGGGGGACAGGAGGGGCCTGGTCCGTCCCCGGAACGGCGATCAGCGCCAGCTCGTCGGTGACGTCTGCCAGGGCGACGTCCGAGGACAGCACGTACGGGGATAGCAGCTCGTCGATGGGGGCGGGCTGGCTGGGATCCTGGATCAGCACCGTGCCGAGGCCCGTGGCCGCCACGGTGAGGTCGGCCCGGATCCGGCCGGTGGGGGACAGGAGCAGCGACCGCCGTGATGCGCCCGGGGCGAGCCCCGACAGCTCGGCCGACAGCAGGTCGTTGAGCCACTCGGCTGCCTCCGACCCGGCGACGCGCACCTTGCGCCACGCGGACAGGTCAGCGAAGGCCCGTCCCTCGCGGAGGGCGTCGACCTGACCGGTTACGTCGGCGTGTGGCACGATCCCAGGATACGGCCGTGGCTCGCTCAGGTTCGGTCGAGCAGGAGGCGGCAGACCCGACGGGGCTTCGCCCCGAACCGGTACTTGTAGCCGAGATCGCCCTTCAGCAGGTCGAAGCGCGACCGGCCCTCCTCGATGGCCTCGCGGATCAGCTCGGCCACCAGGACCATCCCGGGAGAGAGCTTTGCCAGGCGATGGTCGTAGGCGGAGTTGTACAGGAAGAACCGATCGCGGAACCGGAACCCAACCGCGGTGGCGAGCCGCTCATCGCCGGCCTCGAGGAACGACAACCGCATGGTGCCGTCGGAGACGAACGCATCCGCCAGTCGCCGGAAGAACAGCTCCATGTCGGGCACCATGAACCGGCCCTTGGCCCCGGCGCTGGCACGATGGAGCTCGGTGAACCGGTCCAGGGCCGTCTCCACCGTGTCGACGCCGGCGTCGACCACGTGTGCCTCCGGGTACACCTCCCGCAGCCGGCGTCCCTTGCGGCGGATCTCGTGTCGGAGCTTGGAGGGCAAGCCGGCCAGGTACATGTCGAAGCTGTCGGGCAGGTCGAGCCCCGGAGCCACGTCGTCCAGCTCGACGCGGACGGAAAGGCCGGCCCGTCGAGCGCCCTCGGTCAGCGGGCCCAGCCAGGGTCCGGATTCGGGGAGGCCGGCCAGGTCCGCCTGGCGCCAGTCGTCCCTGTCCGCGACGGCGACCATGAGCTCGGTGGCGGCGGTCTGCCGGTGCTGGGGCGGGCCGACCGGCCCCATGTAGTCGGTGACATCGAACCCACCCAGCCAGGCCAGCCGGTCCCCCTCGAGCGCGAACCCCGCCATCGCCACGACCTCGCCCTGCACGCGAACCGCGGCCACCTCGAGCTTCTCGTGGGTCCCCAGCTCCTCCTGGTACATCTCCAGGAACCTCGGGGTGTGAAAGATGGTGGCCTCGGGATCGGCCTCCACCAACGAGGACCACGTCGGGTCGGTGAACGCCACCGGGTCTCTGGTCCAGTCGACCGGCATCATCCCAGCGTAGACGACGGGTCGCGTTCCGCCGCGCTCAGGCGCGCTCGAGGACGAAGAGCGTGTGATGGTAGGTCATCAGCGTGGGCCACCGGGCCCGGTACGTCTCGGCGCGCTCGACCCGGAGGCCCGACCGTTCGAACACCTCCGTCCATCCCCGAACCGTGCGGAAGGTGAAGGGCGTGGGGACGCCGTGACGGAGGTTCAGCACCCAGTCCCACGCCACGTTCAGGACCCGGTCCAGCCTCGAGGTCGGCGTGTCCTCGATCACCAGCAGCCGATCGTCGGCGACCCGCGCCGCCTCCCGCACCAAGGCCTCCTGGTCCTCCCATCGCTCCACGTGGTGGAGGACGAAGAGCAGCAGCACGGCGTCGAAGGCCCGGTCCGGGAACGGCAGGACCAGCGGGTCATCCAGGCGAACGTAGGGGAAGTCGACCACCCGGTTGTCGAACTCGATCACGTCGGCCAACGTCGGGCGCACGCGGACCCGGGTGGCCAGCCAGCGTGAGAGCCGCCCTGTGCCCGAGCCGACGTCGAGCACGGTCATCCCCTCGGCGAGGTGAGACGCCAGGCGGCCGCCGATCTCGTTCTCGCGGAGGAACATCCGCCGAGCGTACCGGGGGTGGGGCCGCCTCGGCGTGGGACAATCCCTGAGATGGCCGATCGGACCGGGCCGGTCTCGCCGGCTCAGGTGCTGGTGGCGCTGGCCGTGCTGGGCGTGATGGCCGCGGTGATCGCCCTCGCCGTGGGGCGGGTGGGCTGGTGACCTCGAGGCGATGCCCCACCTGTGGGGGGCTGGTGGGAGCCGACGCCGAGTGGTGCACCCAGTGCCTTACCCGGCTGGACCGGCCGGGGCCGTCCACCGCGTCGCCCGGCGCCGCCGGGTCCCGGGGGGCG
>DASQWG010000161.1:0-3624 GCA_035640375.1 Actinomycetota bacterium | reverse complement strand
GCTTCGTCAGGTACCGGATCGAGTCACCCACCCCGATCCGGAGGGCGATCTCGAGGAGCCGGCGGCGGCTCACCGCGCCCGGGACCCCGACGTGCACCGGCAGCGTGACTCCACGCGCCCGGATGCCCCGAAGCCAGGCGAAGATGTGCCCCGGCTCGAAGCAGATCTGCGTGACGATGTGGTCGGCGAACCGCTGTTTCTCGAGCAGCGCGTCCACCAGCACGTCCGCGTCGATGAACGGGTGGCGCTCCGGGTAGCCGCCGATCCCGACCGAGGCGAAGGGCCGCCCCATCGCCTCCAGGGCCTGGAGCACCTCCACGGCGGCCCCGTAGGGGCCTACGGGCTCCGGTGGGTCGCCGCCGATCACGAACACCCCCTCAACCCCGGCCCCCGCCAGCCGGCCGGCCACGTCCTCGAGGTGCCTCCGGCCCTCGATGAGGCGGGCCGCCAGGTGGGGAACGGCCCGGAATCCCCGGCCGGCCAGCCGGATGGCCAGCTCCACCGTGGCCTCGATCCCCTTGCGGGGCGAGCAGGTCACGGTCACCGTGGCCCCGGTCGGGAGGTTCGCGGCCTCCTCCTCCGCCCCGCGCAGCGGCACCAGCTCGAAGCGAGGCGCTGCAAGGAGGTCGGCCAGGCCCCGGGGCGCCGATGCCTGTTCGGTCACCGCTTCGGGATCTCCTTGGTGGGGTCGTACGCGGGCTTGGGAGCGACCACACCACGCGTTCGCCCGTGCGGCGTCTCCACCTCGACCTCGGTGCCGAACTCCGCCAGCTCGATCGGCACCATGGCATACCCGATGTTCTTCTCGAGCCGGGGGGAGTGGCACGCCGAGGTGACCTTCCCCACCTGCCTACCGTCGGAGGAGACCGGAAAGTAGTCGATCATCTCGTTGTCGATGTACGTGCCCAACGGCTCTCCGTCGATGTCGACCCCAACCAGCTTCCTCGTGACGCCCTCCGCCTTGATCCGCTTCAGGGCGTCCTTGCCGACGAAGTCAGCCTCCTGGTCGAGGTCGACCATCCACGTGTATCCCATGTCGACCTCGAACGGGTTCGTGTCGAGCCACATGTCGCACCCGTACGCCAGGATCCCGGCTTCGATCCGGCGGATGTGGCACGGCCCGATCACCTCGAGACCGTGGGGACGTCCGGCCTCCAGCACGGTGTTCCACAGCCGGTCGGCGTGGGTGTACGCGTCGTACAGATAGATCTCGTATCCGATCTCGCCGCTGTACCCGGTGCGAGACACGAACACGTCCATCCCGTCGAGCTCGAGGCCCTGGGCCAGGTCGTAGTACGGCAGGTCGAGGATGGCCTCGCCGAAGAGCTCGCTCATGACCTCCTTGGCCTTGGGGCCCTGGATCTGGACCGGGGCGATGTCGATCTCCCGCACGGTGACGTCGAGGCCGGAGCGATAGGCGACGCCCATGGCCCACAGGTCGACGTCGCTGTCGGCCAGCGAGAGGAGGAAGCGGTTCTCCTCGAGGCGGAGCAGGACCGGATCGTTGATGATGCCGCCGTCCGGGGCCGTGACGAACACGTACTTGCACTGGCTGATCTTGCACTTGTTGAGGTCCCGGGGGACCAGCATGTTCGTGAACGTGAACGCGTCGGGCCCGGTGATCTCGATCTGCCGCTCCACCCCCACGTCCCACATCGTCACCTCGTTCACCAGGTGCCAGTACTCCGCCACCGGATCGCCGTAGTGCCGGGGGTGGTAGAAGTGGTTGTACACGCTGTAGCGCTTCACTCCGTGCTTCCGGGAGCTGTGGAAGTAGGGCGACCGGCGGATCCTCGTGTACAGCAGGATGCCGGGGTTCTCCTCAATCGGCGACAACCGACTCCCTCCTCTCCGCGGATCCCATCCGGCGCGAGATCTCCCTGCCGGCCTCGACCACGGCCCGGGCCAGCTCGGGGATGCGCTCCCGGGTGACTCGGTAGGCGGGCCCGGCCACGCTGACGGCCGCCACCACCTCCCCGCCCGGTCCCCGGATCGGCGCGGCCACCGCGTTGAGGCCCACCTCGAGCTCCTCGATCGTGTACGCGTAGCCCCTGGCCCGGGCCCGGCGCAGCTGGCCGAGGAGCGCGGATGAGTCGGTGATCGTGCGCGCGGTCCGCCGCTCCAGCGCCCGTCCCAGGACCCGGTCCCACTCGCGCTCGGGCAGGTGGGCCAGGAGCACCTTGCCGTTCGAGGTGCAGTGCAGCGGCGTACGCTTCCCGACCCAGTTCACGTTGAGTACCGCGTGACCGCCGGCGACCTGGTCGACGTTGACCACCTCGTCGCCGTCCAGGACGGCGAGGTTCACGGTCTCCTGGGTGTCCTCAGCCAGGTGCTCCAGGACCGGCCTGGCCTGGCGGGCCACGTCGAGGTCGGCCAACGCGGTGGTAGCCAGCCGGACCAGGCCGAAACCGGGACGATAGGCGTCGGTCCCGGGTGTTCGCTCGACCAACCCCGCTAGGGCCAGCGTGGACACCAGTCGCGACGCCGTGGCCTTGTGCACGCCGAGGCGCCGGCCCAGCTCGGTTACCCCGAGCCGGTCGGGGTGTTCGGCCACCAGCTCCAGGATGCGGATGGCCCGACCCACCGATTGCACCGAGGCGGCCACGTTGGGTATTATGCTACGCGTTCCGCCATCTGCAACACGCGGGGGAGGAGTCGGATGGCGTATGGTGTCCTCGGTGCCGGGCGACCCGCTCGATCGTGCCATCGGCGTCATCAGCGCGGCGAGGGAGCGCGGGGTGCCCCTGCGGCTCCTGGGCGGCCTGGCCGTTCGGTACCTCACCCCCTCGTTTCCCCCGCGGCTGAAGGACGACCAGGACCTCGACCTCGCCGGCGTGTCTCGGTCGAGGGCAGACCTGGTCGCCGTAATCGAGTCCCAGGGCTTCGTACCCGACAAGCGTTTCAACGCGCTCCACGGTCACAAGCAGCTGTACTTCCGCTCCGAGGATGGGGTAGCCATCGACGTCGTGCTGGACCGGCTCGACATGTGCCACGTGCTGGACTTCCGGGAGCGGATCGAGGCATACCCCTACACCCTCCCCCCCACCGACCTGTTGCTCTCGAAGCTCCAGATCGTGGAGATCAACGAGAAGGACATCCAGGACGCCGTCTACTTGCTCGCCGCGTTCCCGATCCGGGACGACGAGGAGACCGGCGCACTGTCCCCCGGTCGCCTCTGTCAGGTCGTGTGCAACGACTGGGGCTGGTGGAGGACGGTCGACGGCAACCTGGAGCGGATCGCTTCGATGCCGCCGGGAGATCTGGAGCGTCTCACGCCGCCCGGCGCCACGTTCGACCCCGCGGACCAGGTCCGCATGCTCCGGAGTATGGCCGACGACGCGCCGAAGAGCCTCCGGTGGCGGATCCGGTCGAGGATCGGGGAGCGGGTCCGCTGGTACGAGCTGCCCGAGGAGGTCGGCCACTAGGACGCCGCGCGTTGCGGACCGGGATCGGAGCGAGCAGGATAGCGTCCCGGGAGGCGGCTGCATGCTGAGGGTCTTCTACGCCACCGACCTGCACGGGTCGGAGGTCTGCTGGCGGAAGCTGGTCAACGCGGGCCCCTTCTACGGCGCCGACGTGGTGATCTGCGGCGGCGACATGACCGGCAAGGCCATGCTCCCCATC
>DASQWG010000160.1:0-3430 GCA_035640375.1 Actinomycetota bacterium | reverse complement strand
ACCGAGTAGTGCTCGCCCTCGAACGTCACCGGCCCGCCGGCCCACAGCCGGCGGATGATCTCCACACCCTCCTCGAACGCATCGACCTTCTCCTTGGGCGGGCGCGCCGGCAGCCCGAACGCGGCGAACTCCGCGTTCGATCCGCCGCCCCCGATCCCGAGCACCAGCCGCCCGCCGGACAGCCCCTGCAGCGTCTCGGCCATCTTCGCGGTCACCGCGGGGTGCCGGTACGGCATCCCCAGCACGTTCGAGCCCACCAGGATCCGCTCGGTGGCCGCAGCGACCCAGGTCATCTCGGTCCACGTCTCGAACGCGGGCCGCGAGCCCGGCAGGTGGTCCATCACGGTGACCAGGTCGAAGCCGAGGTCTTCGGCGTGACGGGCATCGGCGGCCGGGTCGACGTCGGGCGTGGTCCGGAGGTTTACCCCGTACCGCAGTGGCCTAGCCACGGAGCTCGACCGGGGTGGCTCTGAGCGTCAGGACCTGCCCATCCCGGAACACCCGGATGGCGATCTCCCGGCCGATCGTCTCCCCGGCCATCAGCCGCTGGAGGTCGCGGGCGCTGGCCACCGGCTCGCCGTCGACGTCGAGGATGAGATCCTCCGGCCGCAGGCCGGCCTTGGCCGCAGGGCTGCCGGCCACGATCTCCACGACCTCGACCCCGGCGTCGCGCCCGGAGTCGCGGGCGACCCGAGGCGGCAGCGGCCGCGGCCCGCCGGCGATCCCGAGGTAGGCTCGGCGGAACCGGCCCTCGGACATCAGCGAGGAGATGATCCGCCGAGTGGTCGAGTTGATCGGCACGGCCAGCCCCAGCCCGATCCCGGCCACCGCCGTGTTGATCCCCACCACCCGGCATGCCCCGTCGGCCAGCGCGCCCCCGGAGTTGCCGGGATTCAGCGCCGCGTCGGTCTGGATCACGTTCTCCACGATCCGGGTGGCCGACCCCGCGCGGGTGGGGAGCCCTCGCCCCAGTGCGCTGACCACGCCGGCCGTGACCGACCCGGCCAACCCCAGCGGGTTGCCCACCGCCACCACCAGCTGGCCGACCCGCAGCGCGTCCGCGTCGCCGAGCGAAGCCGCCGGCAGGTCCGACGCCGAGACCCGGACCACGGCCAGGTCGGACAGGGCATCGGCCCCCACCAGATCCCAGTCGAGCTCCCGGCCGTCCACGAACGAGGCCGTGCCCCCGTCGGACCCCGAGACAACGTGGGCCGAGGTCAGCAGGAACCCGTCCGGAGTGATGACCACCGCGCTCCCGGCGCCCTCCGCCCGCCGGCCGCCCCGGACCCGCCGGGTCACCCGGAGGCTCGCCACCGAGGGGATCAGCCCCTCAGCCACCGAGGTCACCACCCGCGAGTAGGCGTCCAGGGCCTCGCCGTCGGTGCCCACACCGGCTCGCCCGTCGCCCTCCACCGCAGGCCCGTGCAGGATCGCGTCAACGTATCGAACGTTCATCGCCTCAGTCCTTCGGTCCTCGGGCCCGGACCTGCTCGACGCGCTCGAACGCGGTCCGCAGGTCCCGCAGCCATGCCTCCAGGTTCTCGCCAACCATCCGAACGCACCACGCCAATGCCTCGCTCCGGCTCCGAGCCACCCCGGCGTCCTCGAGGACGTCGAGCACAACCCGTTCCGTCATCCGCAGCCTGGTCATCACCGGCACGCTCAGAGTGGTGAACAGCACGCGCACGTCCCCGCATTCCGCACCCCACGAGACCTTGCGGCGGAACAGGTGCTCGGCCTCGAGGGCGATGCCGATCCGCCGATCCCGGGTGTCCTCCCGGAACCGCTCGATCCGAGCCTCGCGGGCAGCGCCCTTGGCCGCGGCGGACGCTCCTCGCGGGTACTTCGGCTCGGGGATCCGGCCGATCACCAGGATCTCCTCGCGGTCGGCGGAGACCTCGGGGGGACGCGTGAACCAGCCGTCCGGAAGCCGGCCGGCGAACCACCCGGCCACTTCCTCTTTCGCGGCGACCAGGGTTCGCTGGCCCATTTCGATTACAAGATTACACCCGAGCGCCCGACGGCGGGGCGGGGAGGCTCGACGAGGCGGGGCAATGACGAACTGAGGGCGGCCCTCGGTGGCGGGCAGCGATGGCGTGGGGGCCGGCGGACCCGTCACGGCCGGTAGGTAGAATGGCCGCCATGGCGATGCGGGCGCAGCGGCGGGCGAAGCCCGACCTGGGGGTCGTCGACTACACGCTGGCCAAGCGGGCGCTCCTCAGGGAGGTTCGGCGGGGCATGCTGTCGCGGATCGACGTCTGCGACGCCCACCCCGAGCTGATGCGGGCCGCTCGCCACGTTGGCCGGCAGACGGCCCGCCCGTGCCCGGTCTGCGATCAGGAAGGCCTCCGTCTCCTCGCGTACGTCTACGCCGACGACCTCAAGCGAGACAACGGCAGGGTGTGGGACCTCGACCAGGGGATCGCGCTGGCCGCCAGGCGGAAGGGCGGCGCGTGCTACGTGGTCGAGGTGTGCACGGGCTGCGCCTGGAACCACCTGACCGAGGCCTTTGTTCGCCGCAGCGCCGGCTAACCGGCCCGCTCCCGTGTGAAGGCCGCTCTCGCGCTTCCCGTGGCCCTGATCCTGGGCGCTCTGGCCGATCTGGGCACGGGCATGCTCCGTCGGATCGTCCTCGGCGAACGGGGGTGGTGGCGACGCGTCACCGATCGGTGGACCGACGTGCGTCGCCTGCTTCGGTCCCCTCGGGCCCGGCCGGCGGCGGTCGAAGCCGTGGGGGCCGCGGTCGCGCTCACCGGCGCCGGATTCGCGGCGGGGACCGCCCTCGGAGTGATCCCGGGGACCCTGGCCCTGGCGTACCCGGCCCTGGCCGTGTCCGCGATCGGCGCCCACCTGGGCACACCGATCCGACGAGGCAGCGAGCGGCCGGCCGCCGGGGCCCGCCTCCAGGCCGCCCTGGCCGAACCGGCCTTCGCCCTGGCCGTGGCCGCCATGGCCCTGCGGTGGCGGGCCATCGATCTGGAGGCCGTTCGGGGCACGCAGACCGTGCTCGGGCCGGGCCTCGGTCTCGGCCCGGCGCTGGTTGCGGTGGGGCTGATCCTCGGCGCCGTGGTCGCCCTGTCGACGGGCTCGCTCCGGGTTCCGCCCGAACCATCCGCCGTGGCCAGGCGGGCCGGATCCTCGCTTCTGGCCGCGCTGGCCCGGTGGGCCGGGGCCGGGGCCACCTCGATGCTGGTGGCAGTCATGGTTGCCGGGCACCGGCTCGACCCCTCGACCGGGGTCGTCGGGTTCGCGGCCGCAGCCGTGATCGCCGCGATCCTCCTCGGGGCCGGCGGCGGGGCGGTTCGGATGCTGAGCGCCCGGCGGGCCCGCATGGTGGCGGGCGTGGCGCTGGTGGCCGGAGCGGCCGCCGTGGCCCTGGCGGTCGCCGGGTGAGCCGAACCCTGGCGGTCCAGGCCGCCGTGGGCGGCCC
>DASQWG010000159.1:0-5311 GCA_035640375.1 Actinomycetota bacterium | reverse complement strand
CGACGTTCAACGTCCCCCCGCCGCCGCCGCCTCCGCCGTCGAGCGAGTGCCCCGGGTACGAGGGCGTGGCTGGCAATCACATCGTCGGAACGCCCAATGACGACACCCTTGTCGGTACGGGAGGCCGGGACATCATCTGCGGTCTCGAAGGCGACGACGAGATCAACGGCCTGGGCGGCAATGACATCCTGATCGGGAACGAGGGCAGGGACTCGGTCACCGGGGGTCCCGGGCGCGACAGGATCCTGGGCAACGAGGACCGTGACACGCTCAAGGGCAACGGGGGCGACGACGACGTCTTCGGTCACGGCGGGAACGACAATCTCCTCGGCAACGCCGGCGACGACAAGCTTGCGGGCGGACCCGGGAGAGACCGGTGTCGCGGCGGCGTTGGAAACAACACGATCGCCGGTTGCGAGCGCTGACCTCGAGCTGAGTCATCGCAGAGGGGTGGCCGATCGGCCGCCCCTCTGCCATGTTCCCGGGAAACTGTCGCCGGCGAATCCTCCCGGGTCAGCAACCGGTGTCGCGGTCGCCGAGGACGGCGGCCGGAGGGGGGAGGCCCTCCGTGCCGAAGACGAGCAGGCTGAGGCCGCCGAGCTTCGCGGGGTCGATCAGGATCGAGCCGCGGCTTCGGGCCGCGTAGAGCCGGTTGGCCGCTCGCCAGTCGCCTCGGGCCTCGGCTTCCGCCTGGCGGGCCCGGACGCCCGAAGCCCACATGCGGTACCCCAGGCCGAGCAGGGCTTCGCGCTGGGCGACCGGTCCCCATATCGTGAGCGGGGACCGGCGAGCCTCCTCGGCCACCGCATCGAGATCGACGGCCGCGGTGATGTCCCGGCTGCCCGGGTCCTCGAGCACTCCGGCCAGCGCCCGGTGGTACCGATAGGCGTGGACCGGCCCAGGCGTTTCTCCGCGGGCGAAGCCGTAGTCGAACAGGAACGCGTATCCGCCCTCGAGGACACCGGCGATGTGGCCGATCAGCTCCAAGGCCGCCGGGGAGACCGGGCGCTCCTCACCCGGGCGGAGGCGGCGATCGCCCAGGGCCGCCATCGCGCGCTCCGTCGGCTCCCCTTCGGACTCGACGAATCGATCGTGGTCCAGATCGACGAATACCTCTCGGATGCTGCCGTCCCTTTCACGCAGCCGGTGGAAGGGCAGGTTGTCCAACACCTCGTTCGCAACGACGCACCCGACGTCCTCGATCTCGGCGAGCGAGGTGCGGGGCTCCAGTCCCGAGGCGCGCAGCGCGGCGAGGGCGCCTGGACTGCGCTCCACCGGAACGTACCGAAGGGCACGCGACAGGTCAGGGACCGCGCGCACGGCGGCGAGGATCTGCACGGCGAGGGTGCCGTCTCCGGCGCCGACCTCAACGAGATCGAATCGCCGAGGGCGCCCCAGGATCTCCCAGGACTCGGCCACCTGTCGAGCCAGGAGATCGCCGAACGCGGGAGACACGTGCGGTGACGTGACGAAGTGGCCTTCCTTGCCGACGGGAGGCCGCGCGTAGAACCCGTTCCGAGGGTCGTACAGCGCCACCTCCATGAACGTGGCGAAGTTGATCGGGCCGCTCGCACGGATCCTTCGGGTCAGCTCGTCCCGAAGGGACGGTGCAAGGGAGGCCTTGGTGGTCACGGGCCGAGCGTACCAGGGTCGGTCGGACGCCCCCTTGTCGAAAGCCGCGCCGGCGTGGAGACTGAACGGTCATGCTTGTCCGGATCGCCCTGGTCGCCACGCTGTTCGTCTCGCTGGCCTTGGTTCCGGCTGGCGCGGCGCCAGCTCCGGTCGCCGCTCAGGCCGGAGAGCTCTCCACGCCCGAGCTGCTGAATCGGGCGGTGGCGCGCGGCCGGCTGAGAAGGGCCACGGCCGATCGCTTTCTGGCGTTCGCCTTCACCGACCACACGCGGGTGCCCGACCGGTTCGTCAGCGACGTGCCCTGGGACGGGACGCTTCCTCTCTTGGACCTTCGGCAACGGGTGGCCCGCATGCGGCAGGGAGCAGCTCGAGCTGGCATCGAGGCTGCGCTCGCATCGAACCCGGGCACCTGCGGGGGGGAGTCCGGCGGTCCCAGCAGCAGTTCCTCTGCTCACTTCTTCGTGGAGTACGTCAACATCCAGAGCGGATTATCGATCGGCGACTACACGACGTCGCTCGAGGCCGCTTGGTCGGTGGAAGTCACCTCGTTCGGTTGGGCCGCCCCGCCCCTGCATCCTTCCACGCCTGGCGGCAAATATCACGTCGTCATCGACATCCTTTCGCCCGGCCTGTACGGGTTCGTGACGACGAGCGGCACGTTTGCAGGCCTTGCGGGGGATAACCCGAACACGGGATGGACAGAGCCCGATGCATACCGGACCTGCATGGTTCTGAACCGGGACTACGGTCCGTTCCCCGGCACCCCGCAGCAAGCACTGGACGCCACCACAGCGCACGAGTTCAACCACTCCATCCAGTTCGGCTATGGGGCTATCACCGGTAGCAACGCCCCCGATGATGTCTTCATCGAGGGTGGGGCGACGTGGATGGAGGACGAGGTCTTCGACGGGGCCAACGACAACTACAACTATCTGTGGCCGGACTTCGATACGAGCATGGGCGACTACGGCCTGTCTCCCTACCCCTACTGGGCCGTGTTCCGAGCGCTGACCGAGCGTTTCGGGACCGGCACGACCGGCGCGGGGGAGGAGGTGATGCAGGACTTCTGGGAGGCGGTGAGCCAGAGCTCCTCGAGTGCCGACCTCAACGCCCTCAACGCCGGCCTGGCCAACAAGGGAACCACGCTGGCGGCTGCGTACCACGAGGCGGCCGTGGCCCTCAAGTTCAACGTGGCCTGCACGGGCGGGGTGGCCTATCCCGATTGTCTGGAAGAGGGTCCCTCCTACGTTGCGGCAGCTGGGGCGACGCCGGTGCACGCGACCATCGCCTCCATCGGAGGCGGCGTGACCAGGTCCCTGGAGGACAACTACGCCCTCAACTGGATCCAGCTCCCCGGCACGGGCCCGTACGGGGTCACGCTTCAGAACAACTCCTCGAACGGCGGGCAGTTCCGGGCCACGGTGGCGTGCCCGACGGGCTCGGGCATGACCAAGTCGGCGCTCCCTTCGGTGGTCGGACCGAGTAGCGCGGCCACGTTGGCCTCGTTCGACCCATCGGGGTGCGCCGGCCCGCCCGTCGCCGTGGTCACCAACCAATCGCACACCGCGGCGAACCCGACCAACTCGGTGGCCCGCAGCTACACACTCTCGACCGCCTCGCCCGGACCGTCACACGACCTGACCGTCGTCGTGACGGGTCAGGGGACGGTGACCGGAACCGGTATCGCCTGCCCCGGTGACTGCTTCCAGAACTACCCGGAAGGCACTGCGGTCTCCCTGGTCGCATCGGAATCGCCAGGGTGGGAGTTCGACGGGTGGAGCGGCGACTGCACCGGCACCGGGACCTGCGATCTGACGATGGACGGCGACCACTCGGTGACCGCGACGTTCACGCCGCTGCCGACGTTCCCGCTCGATGTCTTCATCTCCGGGAGCGGCAGCGGGACCGTGTCGAGCTCGCCGGCCGGGATCGCCTGCCCCACCGACTGTTCCGAGGCCTATCCGAGCGACGCCTCGGTCACGCTCACGGCGACGGCAGCCCTGGGATCCATCTTCGGCGGGTGGGGCGGCGATTGCCCCTCGACCACCGGGGCCTGCACGGTGACGACCGACCAGGCCCGTACGGTGACCGCCACGTTCATCGGGCGGAAGTCGGTTTCCCTCACGGCCAGGCCGAAGCGTGTCGAGGCGGGCGAGCGGACCCGGCTCACGGCCACCGTGTCGCCCTGCCAGGGGCATGAGGGCGACCTCGTGCAATTCTCCCGGAGATCGAAGCGGATCGCCACGAAGCCCTCGAACGCTGCATGTGTGGCCAGGCTACGGGTAGCGGTGCAGCGGACCACGGTGTTCAGAGCGGTGTCGCCCCAGCAGGACGCCGATCATCTCGCCGGGACGTCGAAGAAGGTCAGGGTGCGGGTCCCGCCCGCCTGAGAGAATCCCGGCGTGATCAGGGTGGTGCGGGTCCTGGCGCCCAATCCCGGCCCGTTCACGCTCGAAGGGACCAACACCTGGATCGTGGGGACCGGTCCCTCAGTGGTGATCGACCCGGGGCCGGACGAGGCCGGGCACATCCTCGCGGTGGCCGACGAGGCCGAGCCGGTGGCGGCGATCCTCTTGACCCACCGCCATCCCGACCACGCACCGGGGGCGGGGCGCACGGCCAGCATCACGGGGGCGCCGATCCTCGCCTACGCCCCCGAGGAGGGAGCGACGCGCCTGGCGCCGGGCGAGGTGTTCGAGGCCGGCGACGTGCGGCTGCGAGCGATCCACACCCCGGGCCACACGCCGGATCACCTCTGTTACCTGGCCGAACCGGACGGCCTCCTGTTCACCGGCGACACCGTTCTCGGCCGCGGCACCAGCGTGATCGATCCGCCCGAAGGCGACATGGCCGCGTACATGCGCTCGCTCGAGACGCTCCGTGAGCTCGAGCCGGCCGTGATCTATCCGGGGCACGGGCCGGTCGTGTTCACGCCGAAGGGCAAGCTGGATCACTACCTCCGGCACCGGGCCCGCCGGGAAGAGCGGATCCTCGAGGCGGTGACCGGAGGCAGACGGACCCCGGCGGAGATCGTGCCGGACGTGTACGCGGGGGAGGTCACCGAGGAGCTGTACCCGGTGGCGGCTCGCTCCGTGCTGGCCCACCTGCTGAAGCTGGAACGTGAAGGCTCGGTGGCCCGGACCGGCCGGCACCGGGACGAACGGTTCGTGGCGGTTCAGGCCAAGGGGTGCTCCCGGTGCGGCCGACCGGCCGCGCCGGGGTCCCGGTTCTGCCGTCGGTGCGGCCTGTCCGCGCTCCAGGAGGGCCCCCCGCTGGGCGCGCCCGACCGGGCGCCCCATCGGGCCCCGGACTAGAGCATCGAGGAGAAGGAGGACGGGATGACCAGGGTGATCGTGGTGGAGCCCGGCGGCGGAGAGTCGATCTCGAGCGGCACGTCGGTGCGCCACGTGAAGGTCGACATCGAGCACCTGCACGTCACCGAGTACGCGGTCGAGAGCGCTCCGATGGGCGACCTCCACACGCACGAGCGCCACGCCGATGCCTTCTACGTGCTCGAGGGCGAACTCGAGGTGGCGATCTCCGAGACGGAGACCGTCCGCCTCGGTCCGGGTGGGTTCGCCGTGGCGCCGCCGGGAGCGCTCCACTCGTTCGCGGTACCGGAGCGAGCCCGGTTCCTGAACGTCCACGCGCCCGGGATGAGCTTCGCCGCGTATCTGCG
>DASQWG010000158.1:0-11012 GCA_035640375.1 Actinomycetota bacterium | reverse complement strand
AGCATCCGCCCGCCCTCGTAGATGCAGTCCACCGGACACTCGTCCACGCAGGCCCGGTCCTTCACGTCGATGCAGGGCTCCGCGATCACGTACGTCATGGTCGTCCTCGAATTTCCCCCGTTTCGACCGTGTCAACCGTGCATATCGAGTCTACCCCGCCCCGGAGCCGGGTGCCCGGCTACCGTTCGACGGCGGGGTCCGGCGAGGCGGCCATGATGGTTCCGGTCAGGGATGAGACCGCCTCCTGGGCCAGCACCGGATAGACCACCACGAGGTCGGCGCCGGCCTCCCGCCAGGCGGCCAGCCGCTCCAGCGCCGGTTCCCGGTCGCCCCACACGCACAGGGTCCGGGCCATCGTCCCGGGGATCGGCTCCACGCCGTCGGTCTCCAGCTGCCGCCGGTAGGCGGGGATCCCGGCGTACATCTCGGCCGCCTCGACCAGCGCGGCCAGGGCGTGCTCCTGGTCGTGGCCCAGGCAGGCCCGCACGTACACGGCCACCGTGACCTCGGCCGGATCGCGTCCCGCCTGCTCGGCGCCTCGGGCGACCTCCCGCCGAGCCCTGGACACCCGCTCCGGAGAGCACCAGTTGAGGAGGACCCCGTCGGCCGCCCGTCCCCCGAGCTCGACCATCGACGGGCCGAGGGCCGCGAGGTAGCAAGGGACGCCCTGCCCGAGGGCCCGCTCGACCTCCCCGAGGCGCTCCGCGACGACGGCGATCCGCCGCTCCGGTCCGCTCCCCACGCCGAGGATGGCCCGCCCTTCGGACACCCGGTCCACGGTCATGGCGGCCGCCACGATCTCGTCGGTCCCCCGGCCCGCCAACGTGACCACTCCGGTCGCCAGGCCGATCCGTTCGGTCCTTGGGGCCAGCGCCGCCAAAAGCGCGAACGGATCCCACACCCCATGGTCGGGCACCCAGACAGAGCCGTAGCCGGTCGCCTCGGCCAGGGAGACGGCCCCGGCCAGGTCCTCGAACGCCATGGGGTCACGGACCCATCGGCCGCCCCGGCGGTGGGCCGTGCTCCCGGCCAGGGCCAGCGCGGTGGCCGGTCGGTTGTCAGCGCTCATCCGCGCGTGTCATCGTCCCACGCCGTGCAGCAGGTCCGCTTCCGAACCGAGGACGGGCTGGTCCTCGAGGGGGAGATCCGCGCCGCCGACGGCGTCCCCCGCGGGACCGCCGTGCTGTGTCACGCCCATCCGCGCCACGGCGGCAGCAAGGACCACCCGATCCTGTGGGCGATCCGGAACGACCTCGCGGCGACGCGCGGCCTGACCGTGCTGGCGTTCAACTTCCGGGGGATCATGGGCTCGGAGGGCACGTACGGCGGGGGCGAGGCCGAGCTGCGGGACGCGGCCGCCGCCGTCGACCGGGTCCGCAGGGAGGCCGACGGGCCCACCGTCATGGTGGGCTGGTCGTTCGGGGCATGGGTGTCGCTGCGGCACGCCGTGGCCGATCCTCGTGTGACCGCTATCGTTCTCCTGGGCATGCCCGTGGCCACGGCGGTCCGGTCCGACCGCCGCCCCCTTCCCTCGCTCGGCGAGCTGGAGAGGCTGTCGACGAGGGTGCTGCTGATGGCCGGCGACGAGGACGAGTACTGCCCCGTGGCCGACCTGCGGAACCTGGCCGGGTGGATCCCACGGGGCGAGGTCCTGGTCATCCCGGGCACCGATCACTTCTTCGGCCGGCGGGAACGTGAGGTGGCCGAGCTCGTCGGGACGTGGACCGAGTCGGCCCTTCAGATGTCGTAGCGCCGAGGCGGACCCCCGCGGCCCCAGCGTGAGGCCTGCCGCCACCGAGACCGCATCACGAAGTAGCCGAGCAGAGCGATCCCCACGACGAACAGGATCAGGCCGAGGGCCACCCCAGCGGCGATCTCCAGCACGCCGCCCAGCGAGCCGGTGATGGCCGCCGCCACCAGGATGATGACGATCAACAGGATCACGGGTACACCTTACCTGGCATGTCGATCATCGTTGGCACCAGCGGATGGCAGTACGGGCACTGGAAGGGCCGGTTCTATCCGAAGGGCGTCCCCCAGCGCGAGTGGCTCACGTACTTCTCGGAGCGGTTCCCGGCCGTCGAGATCAACAACACCTTCTACATGCTGCCCCGAGCGGAGGTCTTCGACCGGTGGCGCGAGCGGTCCACCGAGGACTTCACGTTCGCCGTGAAGGCGAGCCGCTACATCACCCACATCCGTCGCCTCCGCGACTGCCGCGATCCGCTGGACCGATTCTGGACCAGCGCGCGGCGACTCGAGCCGAAGCTGGGCCCGGTGCTGTTCCAGCTCCCACCGAACCTTCGAGGCGATGTCGATCTCCTCCGCTCGTTCCTCGGGCTGCTGCCCAAGGACATGCGGGCGGCGTTCGAGTTCCGCCATCCGTCCTGGGAGACCGACGAGACCCACGAGGCCCTGGACCGAGCGGGGTGCGCGCTGGTACTGGCCGATCGCCCCGGCGCCCGGGTCCCTCACGTGGTCACCTCGGGGTGGTCGTACGTGCGCTTCCACCAGGGCCGGCGGGTGGCCCCCGGCTATCCGAGGGAGAAGCTCCGCCGGTGGGCCGACCGCCTGGCCGGGATCGAGGGGGACGAGACCTGGGTGTTCTTCAACAACGACCCGCAGGGCGCGGCGCTACGCGACGCCGTGACCCTCACCGACCTGCTGGCTGCGCGGGGCGCTCCGGTTCGGGGACCGACCGCCTTGGACCGGTCGGGGCGATAGCCGCGGGGAGCGACACCAGGAACCTCGCCCCCCCGCTGGGTCGGTCTTCGACCCAGGCTCGGCCGCCGTGAAGCTCGGCGAACCGGGCCACCAACGACAGCCCGATGCCGGTCCCCGGCGCATGCGTGGGGGCCCGGGGCCCCCGCTCGAATGGCCGGAACACCGCCTCCTTGAGTTCGTCGGGAACCCCGGCGCCCTCGTCCTCGACCGCCAGGAGCACCGCGCCGTCACCCCTCCGGACCCGCACCCGGACCACCGTGGCCGGCGGAGTGTGCTTGGCCGCGTTCGCCAGGAGGTTCTCCAGGATCCGCTCGACCTTGGGGCCGTCCAGCTCCGCCACCAACGGCTCCACATCGAGCTCCACGGCCCGACCCCGCACGTCGGTCTCGTTCACGACGCGGCTGGCCAGGGCCTGGAGGTCGACGGGCTGGCGCTGCGGCTCGAGGATGCCTCGCTCCATACGGTCCACGTCGAGCAGGTCCTCGAGCAGGCGTTGCAGCTTGTGGGCGTTCGCGGCCAGCCGGTCGAGCAGCTCGCGCCGTTCCTCCTCGGGGAGGTTCAACTCGTCCTGCTTCAGCGTCAGCGCGTACCCCATGACCGCTGACAGCGGCGTCCGGAGCTCGTGCGAGACCGCCGATAGGAACGCGTTCTTCATCTCGTCGACCTGGCGGAGACGCTCGGCCGCCTGCCGCTCCCGATCGTAGGCGGAGCGCAGGGTCTCCTCCGCACGCTTCCGAGCCGTGATGTCGGCGAAGGTCACCACGGCGCCGGCAAGGCCGGCATCATCGCGCAGCGGCGTGCTCGTGTACTCGACGGGGAACGACGAGCCGTCGCGACGCCAGAACACTTCGTCGTCGACCCGGCGGGCCACCCCGTCGCGGAACGCCGAGAAGATCGGGCACTCGTCGAGGAGGTACGGGGTGCCGTCCGGGTGGGAGTGGTGGATGACGTCGTGGCCGAGCCGGCCGACCAGTTCGTCGGCCGCCCAGCCCAGCATCTGGGTGGCCGCCGGGTTGACGAACGTGATCTTCCCCTCGACGTCGAGCCCGAAGATCCCCTCCCCGGCGGAGTCGAGGATCAGGCGGTTCTGGAGTGCCAGCCGCCGGACCGCCTCCTCCGCCCGCTTCCGGTCGGTGATGTCGGTCAGGACCCCCTGCCACCCGAGAGACCGGCCAGCCTCGTCCCGCAGCAGCACGCCCTCGTCCCGGACCCACACCACCCGCCCGTCCTTGGCGATCAGACGGTACTCGGTCCGAAACTCGCCGGTCTCTTCCGAATACGTCGACTCTCCCAGCACCCGCTCGCGGTCGTCGGGGTGGAGGAGCTTCACCCACAGCTCCGGATCGGCCAGCCGCTCCTCGGGCGTGTAACCGAGCATCGTCTCGTAGTACGGGCTCACGTAGCGGGCCGTGGCCACGTCATCGTTCTCGTCGATGTAGATCACGGCCGGGATCTGCTCGACGAGGGTGCGGTAGCGCTCCTCGGCATCCGCCAGCTCCGTCTGGGATCGGCGGTGGCGGAGCGCCGCCCCCAGGCTGTTCGCCATGGCCTGGAGGAAGTGCGCGTCGTCCGAGGTGAACCGACGGCGGTCGCGCGTGTGACCGGCCAGGATCCCGTAGGGACCGTCGGGACCGGGGATGATCACGGTCACCCCCGACCGCACCCCCAACCGGATCAGGTTCGGCGACGGCGTGAACCGATCCTCGGTCTCCTGGTCGGCCATGACCACGGGGTCGGACTCACGAAGCGTGTAGCCGGCCTGCGAATCGAGCGGGACAGGCGCCCAGGGATCGTCGTGAGGCCAGCCTCGGGCCGCCCGGACCACGAGGTGATCGCCCTGCAGCTCGAGCGCGGTGGCCACCTCGACGCCCAGGCCACGGGCGGTGAGGGCCACGGTCTCCTCGAGCAGCTCGGGGACATCGGCGCCGGAGAGCGCGAGCTGGCCGAGGTCGGCCACCGCGGCCTGCTGGCGGCTCCGGGCCTCGACCACCCGCAGCATGTGGTCGAACTCCCTGGCCACGTTGACCAGGTCGTCCCGGGCCGGCGGCCCCTCGGCTTCGGGCAAGCGCACTCCCGGCTGCCCCGCAGCGACCCGCTTCGCGGCCCGGGCCAGTCTGGCGGCCCGCCGGAACACGAACGCGTAGAGGATCAGCGCGACGGCCAGGATCGCCCCGCTCCCGGCCACCCCCAGGCTCACCAGGAGCTGTCGCTCAGCGCGGGCCAGGGCCGCCTGGAGCGCGACGTCGGACAGCGTGAGCTCGATCCAGGCCGGGTCGGTGGCGGTCCCGACCGGGAGGGGGCGGGTGCGCGAACCCCCCGCCTGCCTGTCGGGGTCTGCCGAGCTTGCCCACAGCACCCGGTCGTCTCCGATGCGGCGGTACACCTGTGCGGACACGATCGTGGGCGACGCCTGCCGGAGATCGTCGAGGAAGGCCCGCATCACGAGGGGGTCTGGCTCCCCGGTCCGGTAGGTCGACGCCACGAGGTGGGCGATCAGTCGCTGCTGGGAGGCCCGGGCGCTCCGGAAGTTCTCCCGGAGGCCCTGGGAGAGGAACGAGCCGACCAGCACGGCCGCCACCACGGTGACGGCGGCGGTGGGGATGGCCAGCTTGGCCACCAGGGGCACGCGTCGTTCGGCCCGGCGCAGGAACGCGCGCAGGCCACGATGCATCCATCGGCCGCTTCGAGCGTCCTCCATGGTTACTCCCTGGGGAGGTCATCGGCACGGCTGGAGGGCGCTTGAGAACGAGGGGGACGGCCGTCCTCCCGACCCGGAGCTCCGAACGAGGGACCGGCTCCCTACGCCCTATTCATCACCCGGGGCCGCGGTGGCCAGGCCCCGGATCTCCTCCACCACCTCGGCGTTGGCCAGGGTCGTCACGTCACCCAGGGCGCGCCCGTGGGCCACGTCCCGGAGGAGGCGCCGCATGATCTTGCCCGACCGGGTCTTCGGCAGGTCTTCGGTGAGGATGATCCCGTGGGGCCGGGCGATCTTCCCGATCTTGCGGGCCACGTGCTCCCGGAGCTCGGCGATGAGCGCCTCGTCCCCATGTCGGTCGCCCTTGAGCGTGACGAAGGCCACGATGGCCTCGCCCACGTCGGGATCCGGCCGGGAGACGACGGCAGCTTCCGCCACTGCATCGTTGTCCACCAGTGCCGACTCGATCTCGTACGTGGACAGCCGGTGCCCGGCCACGTTCATGACGTCGTCGATCCGGCCGAGGAGCCAGAAGTAGCCGTCCTCGTCCCGCTTGGCCCCGTCGCCGGTGACGTACACGTCGGGCCCGAACCGGGAGAAGTACTGCTCGACGTAGCGGTCCGGATCGTTGTAGATCGTTCGGAACTGCGCCGGCCACGGCTTCCGCAGCACCAGGTACCCTCCGGTGTTCGGCGGCACCGACTCGCCGCGCTCGTTGACGACATCGGCCTCGACGCCGGGGAACGGCCGGGTGGCGGACCCCGGCTTCATCCGGGTAAGCCCTGGGAGGGAGGTGATTAGGATCATGCCCGTCTCGGTCTGCCACCACGTGTCGACGATCGGGCACCGCTCCCCGCCGATGTTCGCGTAGTACCACATCCAGGCCTCTGGGTTGATCGGCTCGCCCACCGTTCCGAGCAGGCGAAGGGACGACAGGTCGTGCTTGGCCGGGTACTCCGTCCCCCACTTCATGAACGAGCGGATCGCGGTCGGCGCCGTGTACAGGATGGTGGCCCGATATCGCTCCACGATCGACCACCAGCGGTCCTTGTCCGGGAAGTCGGGAGCCCCCTCGTACATGATCCCGGTCGTCGCGTTCGAGAGCGGCCCGTACACGATGTAGGAGTGGCCGGTCACCCAGCCGACGTCGGCGGCGCACCAGTAGACGTCGCTCTCGGCGTGGAGGTCGAAGATCATCCGGTGGGTGGTGGAGACGCCGGTGAGATAGCCGCCGGTGGTGTGGGCGATGCCCTTCGGCTTGCCGGTGGTGCCGCTGGTGTACAGGAGGTAGAGGAGGTCCTCGGCATCCATCGGCTCCGGGGGGCAGGACGCCGGATCGTCGCTCTGGTCCTGCACCAGGTCCTCGAGCCGAACGTCACGACCCTCGCTCCACGGCACGTCCGCCCTCGTGCGCGTGGCCACCACGACGTGCTTCACGGTGGGTGATCGCTCCAGGGCCTCATCGGCGTTGCGCTTGAGCGACACGCGCTGGCCCCGCCGCCACCCCTCATCCTGGGTGATCAGCACCTCGCAGCGCATGTCGCCCAGCCGGTCGGCCAGGGCCTCCGCGGCGAAGCCGCCGAAGACGACGGTGTGCGGGGCACCCAGGCGGGCGCAGGCCAGCATGGCCGCGGGGAGGGAGGGAACCATCCCCATGTAGATGCCGACGGGGGTGCCCTTCCCCACGCCGAGCGAGCGAAGCCCGTTCGCCAGGCGGATCACGTCGGCCCGGAGGCGCGCGTAGGTGATCGTCTCGGCGTCGCCCTCGGGTTCACCCTCCCAGTGGTAGGCCACCCGGTCACCCAGACCGGCCTCGACGTGACGGTCGATGCAGTTGTGGGCGACGTTGAGCTTGCCGCCCTCGAACCAGCGGACCCACGGGGAATCCCACGTGAGCGTCCGGCCCCATGGCTCGAACCAATCCAGCCGCTCGGCCTGCCGGCCCCAGAACCCCTCGAGGTCGGCGGCGGCCTCGCGGTAGACGTCCTCGGTCTTGACGATGGCGCTGTCGCAGAACGCCGGGGACGGCTCGATGGTCCGGCGCTCCTCGAGCAGCGCGGCGATATCCTGCGGCTCGGCGCTCACTCCAACCCTCCTGGTCGACGGCGAGGAATCAGCGTACCCCCGGCACCCCGCCCGGCGCGAAGGCCTAGGCGAGGAAGGCCGGCACGTCCTCCAGGACCCGGTCGGCCCAGATGGCCGCCAGGTAACCCGCGAGGAGCAGCAGCCCCGTGAACAGGTGAAGCTTGATGTTCGAGCCCATCGCCGAGAACATCAGCGCGTACGGGTCGTCGTAGTCGCGCCGCAGTGCCCTGGTTACCCGAACGGCGAGGGGGATCGTGGCCAGCGCGAGCACCGTCGGCCTCGGCAGGATGCCGGTCAGGGCGCCGGCCGCGATCAAGGCGTACGTGAGGGTCACGCTCCAGGCATAGACCCCGATCACTGCGTCCTTCGACCACCGCACCGGGAGGGTGCGCTTCCCGGCGGCGGCGTCGCCGGCCCGGTCGGGGATCTCGTTCAGGTACAGCACGAGGGCGATCAGGATGGCCACGGGGATCGAAAGATAGATCGCCTCGAAGGCGAACCGCTCGGCCTGCACGAAGTACGCGCCCAGCAGCATGATCGGCCCGAAGCCGAGGGCCACGGCGATCTCGCCCAGCCCCCGATGGACCAGCCGGAGCGGCGGGGCCGTGTAGAACACGCTGATGGCCACCCCGGCCGCCCCCAGCCAGAACAGCGGCCAGAAGTCGGTCCGGAACGCCAGGTAGAGCCCGATCCCGATCCCCGCCACGTAGAACGCTGCCGACAGCAACGCGATCGTGCGGAGCCGGACCAGGCCGTAATGGACGACCCGCGACCCACCGCTGAACTGGGTCGGCGTGGTGTTCGCGGCGTCGGCGCCCGACATCGTGTCGAACACGTCGTTGGCGATGTTCAGGCCGAGGTGGACGAGGGAGCCGGCCAGCAGGGTCAGCCCGGCCAGGAACAGGCTCCACCGCCCTTCGAGCGCCGCGGCGGCCACCCCCAGGAGGATCGGGACGATCGTGGCGGTGAGGAACGGCGCTCTGGTCGTGCGGAGGGCCAGCCACCCGAATGAGAGCTTCGGCCGGATCGTTCGTCCCCGCTCCCGTCCCAGCTGCCGGAGGTGCCGGTGCGCCTGGGGCACGGTCAGCTCGGAGTACTGGAAGAACGGCACCTTGTGCTCGTCCCAGGTGTGGAACCGCTCCGGCTCGAGCTCCAGCCCGCGGTCGGTCCGACGGACCCGGCCCCACAGCTGGATGTACCGGCGCTCGTCGTAGCCGGTCTCCAGCGGCCGGATGTGACTCACGATCACGTTGACCTCGGTGCCGGCCCGCGGTACCACCGCCGGAGGCGTCAGGGTGATCACCCCTCGGTCGCGTTCGACGCGGTAGTCGGTGGCCACGCTGACCGGGTACCCGTCCGTGCCCACGAACACCAGCACGGCGTGATCGAAGCCCTCGTCGAGCTCACGGAGGACGGCGGCGTCGACGGCCATCACGCCACCCCGGCCAGCTCGTGCAGGGCCGGCGGCCGGTCGGTCCGTCCGCCCTCCCAGATCAGCACCCGCCGGGGCGTGACCTCGATCAGGGCGCGCTCCCAGAACAGCGGCAGGGCCACCCGCTGCTTGAAGAACGGCTCCACGATCGGCTCCTTCTCGATCCACAGCGGAAGGATTCGCTGCCAGGTGGTGTGGGGGTCGTCCTCCCGGACCACCGCGTCCCCCAGGACCGTCACCCGGTCGCGCATCGGCTCGCCGTGCGTCGCCGTCAGGTCCGTCACGGCCACCGAGACCTTCGGGTTCGCCTTGATGTGGTCGAGCTTCCGGGAGAACAGGATGCTGGAGTGGAGGTAGATCCGCTCCCCGTCGTACAGGGGGATCATCGGATGGGTGACCGGACGGCCGTCGGGCCGGATCACCGTGAACTCGCAGACCAGGGCCCGCCGAAGCGCGTCCTCGGCGGGCTCGGGCAGGGTGCCCATCCATCCTCCTTCGTGCCGAGCCGGTCCGAACTGTACCGCAGGCGTCAGTCGGTCAGGAATCCGTCGATGGCGTAGGGGTCCCACTCCATCAGCCACGCCTCGGCGATCCTCCCGTCCCGGACGTGGTAGACGGAGGCGGCCCGCATCTCGACCAGCCGGCCGCCCCGGCGGGCCCGCCGGTCGCTGAGGACCACCACATGTCGGTCATTGGCCAGGACGTCGTGCACATCGATCTCCAGGGCCCCGAACGCCTCCTCCCACGCTTGGAACAGGCGAGTCATCACCTCGGCCTTTCCCTGGTAGTCGCCCGAGAGGGCGTTCCGGCCGGGGATGTGAAACGCCACGTTGTCGGTGAGGCAGTCGGCGATCGAGCCGACGTCCCGAGCCACCATGGCCTCGACGAAGCGGCGAATCACCGCCTCGTCCGGATGGGCCATGCGCCTAGAGCGGAACGTTCGAGAGGACCATGATCCGAGGCTCGGTCATCTCCTCCATCGCGTACCGCAGCCCCTCGCGCCCGTAGCCGGAGTCCTTCGTCCCGCCGTACGGCATCTGGTCGGCCCGGAACGCCGACACGTCGTTGACGATCACCCCGCCGACGCGGATCTCCCGGTGGGCCAGCATGGCCCGCTCGATGTCGCGGGTGAACACCCCGCCCTGCAGCCCGAACTCGGTTCCGTTGACCTTGTCGATGGCCTCCTCGAAGGTCTCGTACCGGTCGACGGTGGTCACGGGCCCGAAGATCTCCTCCCGGCACACCTCCATATCCTCGCGGACGCTCCCCAGCACCGTGGGGGCGTAGAACGGGTCCTTGCGCTCCCCGCCCACCAGCACCTCGGCCCCCTGGGACACCGCGTCGTCGACCATCCGCTCGACCTTGTCCAGCCCGCTTCGGTCGATGAGGGGCCCGACGTCGGTCTCCGGATCGAGCGGGTCGCCGACCTTCAGGGCCTCGACCTCCTTCACCAGCCGAGTGACGAAGTCGTCGTAGACCGGGGCGTGGACGAAGATGCGCTGCACCGCGATGCAGGACTGGCCCGCCTGGTAGTACCCGCCGAACGCCACTCGCGCGGCGGCGTGGTCGAGGTCGGCGTCCGAGTGGACGATCACCCCGGCGTTGCCACCGAGCTCCAGCGTGAAGTGCTTCCGCGGGTCGAGCGACTTCAGCTTCCACCCGACGGGGCTCGAGCCGGTGAACGAGACCTTGGCGATCCTCGGGTCGGTGACGAGCGGCTCCGCCCTGGCCCCGTCCAGCGGCAGCACCGAGACCATGCCGCTCGGCAGGTCGGTTTCGGCGAACAGCTCGGCCAGGAACAGCGCGCCGAGGGGGGTGGCCGAGGCCGGCTTGAGGATGATCGGGGCACCCACGGCCAGCGCCGGGGCCATCTTGTGGGCCACAAGGTTGACCGGGAAGTTGAACGGCGCGA
The DNA here is from genome assembly GCA_035640375.1 of Actinomycetota bacterium. Classification (GTDB taxonomy): domain Bacteria; phylum Actinomycetota; class UBA4738; order UBA4738; family CALAEC01; genus CALAEC01. The sequence continues at coordinate 161 of DASQWG010000158.1, read as the reverse complement.
TGCCGGCCACCGGCCCGTAAGCGAACCGGCGGACCAGCCCGAGGCGGCTCCCCAGGGCGGGGTCGGTGTCGAGCCGCAGGGCCTCGCCGTCCATGGCCCGGATCGTCTCGGCCGCCCACCGGAACGTCGAGGTGGCCCGGCCGGCCTCCACCCTGGCCCAC
>DASQWG010000157.1:0-2355 GCA_035640375.1 Actinomycetota bacterium | reverse complement strand
GATCCATTCGCTGGCCGCCCGGGCCGGGGTCGAGAACCCGCTCGTGGTGCCGTGGCTGGCCGTGCCGGTGCTGGCCGCGGTGGCCCTGGCGCTGGTGCTGGCCATGCGGCCGGACCCCCGAGACCTCGCCGTCGGCGAGGGAGTCACGGGGGCAGGCCGGCGGCCCGCAGAGATCCTCCGCCTCCGTCCCGCGCTGGTTGCGGTGGCCAGCATCGTCACGGTGCAGGTGGTGATGGTGACGTTCATGAGCGTGGTCCCGGTGGTGCTGCACAGCCACGGCTCCAGCGAGCTGACGGTCTCGCTCGTGGTGAGCCTGCACCTGGCCGGGATGTTCGCGTTCTCCTCTGTAGTCGGCGCGGCTCTGGACCGATGGGGGCGGCGCCCCGGCCTCCTGGTGGGGATCGGGCTGACCGGCACAGGCGTCCTGCTTACGCTGGCCGAGGGCTCGACGATCCTCTCCGCGGCCGGCCTCCTGGTGATCGGCGCGGGGTGGTCGTTCTCCTACATCGGCTCGACCGCCGCGGTCAGCGACGTCGCCGGCGCCACCGAGCGGGCCGGCGCGCTCGGCCTGATGGATCTGGTGGCCTCGGTGTCGGCGGCGACCGGGGTCCTGTCGGGCGCCGCCCTGCTCCGGGCCACGGCGCTCCCGGTCGTGGGCATCACCGCTTTTGCTCTCCTGGCCATCCCCGTCGCGCTGCTCACCACGCTGGCGCCGAAGGTCGCAGCCGGCCGGCCGGGATAGCCGGCGGCCCGCTGTACAATCGAAACCCCGAACGAAGGACGATCCCACGTGGTACTGGGCAAGCTCGCCGAGATCGGCGAGGGACGCAAACGGAAGCACCTCGAGCACACGGTTCACCTGGTCAACACGTTCGAGCCCGAGGTCGAAGACCTTTCGGACGGCGAGCTGGCCGGGAAGACCGACGAGCTCCGCCGCCGGCTGAAGGACGGCCAGGAGCTGGACGACCTCCTGCCGGAGGCGTTCGCCGTCGTGCGCGAGGCCGCCCGGCGGACCCTCGGCCAGCGCCACTTCGACGTCCAGGTGATGGGTGCCACGGCCCTTCACCAGGGCAACATCGCGGAGATGAAGACCGGCGAGGGGAAGACCCTGGTCTCCACGATGCCCGCGTACCTGAACGCGCTGGTCGGCGAGGGCGTGCACGTCGTCACCGTCAACGACTACCTGGCCAAGCGCGACTCGGAGTGGATGGGCCCGATCTATCGCCTCCTGGGCATCTCGGTGGGCCTGATCCAGGCGCAGATGACGCCCTCCCAGCGCCGGCCGGCGTACGCCGCCGACATCACCTATGGGACGAACAACGAGTTCGGGTTCGACTACCTCCGCGACAACATGGCCATGCGCCTCGAGGACATGGTCCAGCGGGGGCACCACTACGCCATCGTGGACGAGGTCGACTCGATCCTGATCGACGAGGCCCGGACCCCCCTGATCATCAGCGGGCCCGTCCAGGACTCGGCGAAGTGGTACCAGACGTTCGCCCGCATCGCGCCGCGGCTCCGGGGCGAGGCGGACTACGAGGTGGACGAGTCGAAGAAGACCGTGGCCATCACCGAGGCCGGGGTGGCCAAGGTCGAGGAGTATCTCGGCGTCGACAACCTGTACGAGCATGTGCACACGCCGCTGGTGCACCACCTCCAGAACTCGCTCCGGGCCAAGGAGCTGTACAAGCGGGACGTCGACTACATCGTCAAGGACGGCGAGGTCCTGATCGTCGACGAGTTCACTGGGCGGATCCTCCACGGGCGCCGGTACTCCGAGGGCCTCCACCAGGCCATCGAGGCCAAGGAGGGGGTCCGGATCAAGGAGGAGAACCAGACCCTGGCCACGATCACGATCCAGAACTACTTCCGGATGTACGACAAGCTCGCCGGCATGACCGGGACGGCCAAGACCCAGGCCAGGGAGTTCGAGGAGGTCTACAAGCTCGGCGTGGTGGAGATTCCCACGAACCGGGACATGATCCGGCAGGACGAACAGGATCTGATCTACAAGACCGAGGACGCCAAGTGGCGGGCGGTGGTCGAGGATCTCGGGGAGCGCCACGAGAAGGGTCAGCCGGTGCTGGTCGGCACCGTGTCGATCGAGAAGTCGGAGAGGCTCTCGGGGTACCTGGACCGCCGGGGCATCCCCCACAACGTGTTGAACGCCAAGCAGCACGAGAAGGAGGCCATGATCATCGCCCAGGCCGGCCGGAAGGGCTCGGTCACGGTGGCCACCAACATGGCCGGCCGCGGCGTCGACATCATGCTCGGCGGCAACCCTGAGTACCTGGCCCGCCAGGAGATGGCCGCGAACGGCTGGGACAACGACCGTTACCTGCTCTTCGAGATGGA
>DASQWG010000156.1:0-7897 GCA_035640375.1 Actinomycetota bacterium | reverse complement strand
GCGGTAGAAGGCCAGGGATTCGTCGGGGTCGTCGTGCGGGAGGACGCTGGTGTGGATGGCGAGGTTCATGGCGTCAGGCTAGCTGAGGCTGAGGGCCGGCGCTTCTCGATTCCTGATCGGCCTGGTCACCTGCTTGGCGATACACGGCGGCATCCCGGCCGTCACGCGTGCCCCCTCACGCCTGTAGACGCTGGGCGGCACACCGACCAGCTCGGTGAAGCGAGAGCTGAAGGTGCCCAGCGACGAGCATCCGACCGCGAAACAGACCTCGGTGACGTTGAGGTCGCCACGACGCAGCAGCGCCATGGCGCGCTCGATGCGCCGGGTCATCAGATAGGCGTAGGGCGACTCGCCGTAGGCGAGCCGGAACTGGCGGCTGAGGTGCCCGGCAGACATGTACGCGCCGCGGGCGAGCGCCTCGACGTCCAGCGGCTGCGCGTACTCACGGTCGATCCGGTCGCGCACGCCGCGCAGCCGCGCCAGGTCGCGCAGGTGCTTCGCCGCAGCGGGTGTGCTGGTCACCTGCGTGATTGTGCCACGTCGCTCCGGAGTTGGCCCAGCGCCGCTTGCGTCCCACCTCACGTGGCGTGATCTTCCGAGGCGGTTCGGGGCGTGGCACGGTGTGGAAGCGGAACGTCCTAGCGGCTCAACGGAGCCACGGGCTGCCTCCGAACAGGCCCGCCTCCTGCGTCATCAGCTCGAGGCACTTGCCCGCGCCGAGGACCACCGTCTGCAGCGGCGAGTCGGTGAGGTGGACGGGGACCTCGCACTCGTGCGCCAGCAGCGTGTCCAGGCCGCGCAGCAGCGAGCCGCCTCCGGTGAGGAACATCCCGCTCTCCAGCACGTCCTGCCCCAGCTCGGGATCGCTCTCGGCCAGGCATCCCTTGGTGGCGTTGATCACGGCGGCCACCGGTTCGGTGAGCACCTCGCGGATCTCCTCCGGCGTCACCTCGATCTCTCGGGGCATCCCCGTGGAGATCTCCCGACCCTTGATGCGAGCGGGCCCGACCCCGGTCACCGGGTAGGCACTGCCCGAGGCCATCTTCACCTGCTCCGCCGCCCGCTCCCCGATGGCCACCCCGTAGGCCCGGCGGAGATGCCGCTGGACCACCTCGTCCATGTCGAACCCACCCATCCGGAGCGACCGGGTCGCGATGATCCCGCCCATGGAGACCATGGCCACCTCGGACGTTCCCCCGCCGACGTCGACGACGAGGTTGCCGAGCGGCTCGTGGACCGGCAGGCCCGCCCCGATGGCGGCGGCCATGGGCTCCTCGATCAGCGAGACCGCCCGGGCCCCCGCGGATGTGGCCGCGTCACGCACCGCCCGCCGCTCGACCTCCGTGATCGCGGATGGGACGCAGATCAGCGCCTTCGGCCGGGCGAACCTGGTCACCCCGACCCGCCGGAAGATCAGCCGGATCATCTGGCTGGTCACGTCGTAGTCGGTGATGGCCCCCCGGCGGAGCGGGCGGACGGCCACGATCCTCGACGGGGTCCGGCCGATCATCTCCCAGGCCTCCTCGCCGATCGCCAGGACGTCCCCCTCCCGGGCATCCATGGCGATCACCGTGGGTTCGTCGTAGACGATCCCCTTCCCTTCCTGGTAGACGAGCGTGTTGGCCGTCCCCAGATCGATGGCGAGGTCGCCGACGCGTCTCACGCCGGCGTGCGATGCAGGCGGGGAAGTCGCACCGCGGCATCCTAGCAGGGGGGATAGCCGTCGGAGGTGGGATGATGGAGACCATGACCGAGCCGAGCATCCCCGAGGACGCCTTCGCCGACGTGCCGCTACTGCGGGAGATCCAGCGGGTCCTCCTGTCCGGCTCGGGCCCGGTCAACTGGGAGCTGGCCCGGCAGGTCGGGATCGCCTCGGCCACGTGGGGACGCGACGACGCCCGCCCCTCGGACGAGGATCAGCGGGGACTCGAGGGCGCCGTCCGGATGGCCGAGCTGACCGTGGCCGATCTCACCGGGATGGACCCGCCACCGGAGGTGACCGCGGTCCGGGCGGTTCGCCGGGCGGAGTGGGTGGAGGCGAACGTCCGCGGCCTGCGCGGTTTGTTCGAGCCCACCGCCGAGCGGATGGCCAGGGCGCTGCAGGTCGCTCAGGGCGAGGAGCAGCCCGAGCTCGCCGAGGGAAACCAGATGTTCGAGGCCGTCCTGGAGCGGATGACGCCGCTCCTGATGGGTGCGCAGGTCGGGGCGGTTCTCGGCGCGCTCGGACAGCGGGTGCTGGGCCAGTACGAGCTCCCCCTGCCGAGGGCCGACCAGGCCGCGCTCCTGTTCGTGGTCCCCAACATCGCCGCGTTCGAGGCCGAGTGGTCGCTGCCGTCTGACGAGTTCCGGGCCTGGGTGGCCATGCACGAGACCACGCACGCCTTCGACCTCGGCCGGCCCTGGGTGCGCGAGCACTTCCTGGGCCTGGTCGCGGAGGTGGCCGGCGCGCTCGAGTTCGACCTCGCCGCGATCCAGGACCGGCTCGAAGGGCTCGATCTGTCCGACCCGCAGCGGCTGTCGGAGGCGCTCGGAGGCGACCTGCTGACCGGGGAACTGACCGACGAGCAGCGGCTGCTGCTTCGACGCGTGCAGGCCTTCATGGCGGCCGCGGAGGGCCACGCCGATCATGTCATGGCGGTCCTCGGACGGGAACGGCTCTCGGAGTACTCCCGGATCGACGAGGCCGTCAGGCGGCGCCACGAGGGCCGGAGCCAGGAGGAGCGGGCGGTCGAGCGGCTCCTCGGTATCGACGTCAAGGCCGAGCAATACCGCCTCGGTCGGGCCTTCTGCGACCACGTGGCCGAGGCGACCGACGAGGCCACGCTGGCCCGCATGTGGGACTCGGCCGAGTCGCTGCCATCGATGCCGGAGCTCGAGGAGCCTCGCCTCTGGCTCGCCCGCATGGCCTGACTGGTATCCTGCGCGCCGTGCCGAAGGCCGAGCTCGTCTTCGCCAACGTGGTCGACCGGCGGGTCCTGGAGACCGAGGGCGAGGGCGCGACCCCGGTGGTGTTCACGATCAGCATCCCCGGTCGGGCCCTGCCGTTCACTGCGGTCCGGTACTGGAAGGCCCCCCAGGGTTATGTCGAGGAGCACGTCGAGCTCGTCGCGCCGTCGGGCCGGATCGCCTACCGAACCGAGGATCGGGTCCGGCGGATGCCCGGGCAGATGGACCTGACCCGGGTGACCGAGGACATCGAGAACGCCGTGCTGGAGGAGGCCGGCATCTACGCGGCCTCGTTCGTCATCGACGGCGAGGTCCAGGGCCAGGTGGAGTTCCAGGTCCTGCTCACCGTAGCTCCCGACGTTCCGGCCGACGTCGAGGACGCCATCAAGAAGTCGGACGTGCTGTGGATCGGCGTCGAGTCGAACGGCCGCGATCGCACGCTCCCCGTGTGGTTCGCGTATGAGGGTGGCCGCATCTACGTCCTCCACGCCGAAGACCGGGACGCCGGAGAGCAGCAGATCCCGGGGCTCCCCGACGCCGTCGACCTCGTCGTGGTGACCCGGCACAAGTACCGGGACACCCGGGCCGGCAGGTTCCATGCGGCGGTCCGCCTGATCGAGGCCGACAGTCCCGAGTTCGACACGCTGGCCGGGGCTCTGGCCGACCGCCGCCGCGACCGGCACGGGCCGCCGCAAGACGCGATCCGCAAGTGGAAGTCGTCATCCTGCGTGATCGCCGAGCTGACCCCCTCGCTCGGCGGATAGCCGGTCAGGTCCCGCCGGCCCCCTCGTAGGCCTTGCCCGCCGCGGCCGGCGGCTGAACCCGCCCCACGAACCCGGCGATGGCCACGATCGTGACGACGTACGGGATCATCCGAACGAACTGATCGGGCAGCGCCCCGATCACCGGCGCGTCGTCGAGGCGGAGGGGAACGGCCTGGGCGAACCCGAACAGGAGCGCCCCCACCATCAGCCGGCTCGGGGACCAGTTGCCGAGGATGAGCGAGGCCAGGGCGATGAACCCCAGCCCCTGGGTCTGCCCCTCCTGGTACAGGGCGTTGACCTCGATGGCCAGGAACGCCCCCGACAGGCCGGCCAGGAACCCGGACAGCGCCACGCCCGAGTAGCGGAGCGGCGCCACTCGAACGCCCAGGGTCCGGGTGGCCTCCGGGTTCTCGCCTGCGGAGCGAAGCCGGAGCCCGAACCGGGTCCGGTTGAGCACGAAGATGATCGGGAAGACCAGCGCGAAGGCCAACGGGGTGATCGGGGACATGTCCTGGAACGCCCGACCGAGCCCGCCCGGGAGCGAGGACAGCAGCGGGATGTCGATCGTCCCGAAGTTCGGAACCCCGGACGTCGACTGCGACGCCGACCCGAAGAACAGCTGCGAGAGGAACCGGGCCAGCCCGAGGGCCACCACGTTGATGACCACGCCCGACACGATGTGGTCGACCCGGAACGTCACGGTGGCCACCGCATGGACCAGGGAGAACAGGAGCCCCGACACCGCACCGATCGCCAGGCCGGCCACGGGCCCCCAGTTGATGGCCCCCCACGCCCCCATGACGGTGCCCGTGATCATGAGGCCCTCCAGGCCGATGTTGACGATGCCGGAGCGTTCGCTGAAGAGCCCGCCCAGCCCGGTCAGGTAGATGATCGTGAAATACGCCAGGCCGATGGCGATGGCTGCCCCGAGATCAAGCAGCGGCACGCGACTCCCCCTCCTCCTCGCGGATCATCTCGGCCTGGCGCCGCAGCTGGACCCGGCGGGCGATCTCGTAGGCCACCACCACCGAGAGGATCAGGAGGCCCTCGAGGATCACCGTGATCTCGCGGGGTAGGTCGGTGGCCACCGCGATCCCGTCCTCGCCTCGGAACAGGACGCCGAAGAGCAGGGCCGCCAGGACGATCCCCGCGGGATGGTTGCGGCCCAGGAAGGCCACGGCGATCCCGGTGAACCCCAGGGTGGTCTCGTAGTTCACGCCGAAGAACCCCGCGTCGCCCAGGAGGTAGTTGAGCCCGACGAAGCCCGCCAGGGCCCCCGAGATCAGGAACATCCGCAGCTGGACCCCCCCGATTGAGATGCCGCCGGCCTCGGCGGAGCCGGGCGAAGCCCCCACGGCCCGGGCCTCGTACCCGAGCCGGGTTCGATACAGGAGGTACCAGACCGCGACGCAGGCCAGGAGGGCCAGCGGGAACAACCAGGTCAGGTGGGCGGACGCCGGGATCTGCTCCTCCAGGCCCAGGGCGGGGGCCAGCGGGGGCATGATCGCGCTCTCGGGGAAGCGGTCGCTCCGCAGGTCGACGAATCCAGTATCGGACGTGCGCAGCGGATTGAGGAGGGCCCACGCCACCAGGCTGATGGCGATCCCATTCATCATGATCGTGGTGACGACCTCGTGGGCGCCGGTCTTCACCTTGAGGATCGCCGGGACGAACGCCCAGATCATCGAGCCGGCCACCGCCGCCAGCACCACCAGGGGAAGGTGGATGACCGCCGGCAGCTCGGGGAGCCACACCGCCACCGCCGTGGCCGTCATCATCCCCACGATGTACTGGCCCTCGACGCCGATGTTGAACATGCCGCACTTGAACGCCACGGCCACGGCCAACGCCGAGAAGATCAACGGCGTGGCCTGCTCCAGCACCCTGGCGAAGTCCGAGACCCGTGCCGTCGAGAACTGCCATAGCGTCGAGTACACGAACAGGGGACTCTCGCCGTAGGCCAGGATGATGATGCTCCCCACCAGGGCAGCGAAGAGAAAGGCCACGACGACGGCGATCGACTGGACCATCAGCTTCTCCGCACCGGGACGGCGACGCCGGCGTTCGGGGGCCGGGGACGCCGAGGGCGCCTCGGGGCGGGTGGCCACCGCCATCAGCCGGCCTCCCGGGCCGCGTGACCGCCCGTCATTCCGATGCCGATCTCCGTTGGAGGCGCATCGGCAGCGTACTCGCCGGTGATGCGCCCCTCGTAGATCGTGACGATGCGGTCCGACAGCTCGTAGATCTCCTCGAGCTCGGCCGAGATGAGCAGGACGCCGGCACCCAGCGATTTCTGCTCCAGGATCTTCCGCCACACGAATTCGATGGCGCCGACGTCCAGGCCCCTCGTGGGCTGATGGGCGATCACCAGACGAGGGGTCTCCTCGAGCTCGCGGGCCAGGATCAGCTTCTGCTGGTTGCCGCCTGACAGGGTCGCCGCGGGCACCTGGATCGAGCTGGCCCGCACGTCGTAGTCCCTGATGAGACGGGCGGCCCACTCCTTGATCTTCCGGATCAGGAGGAGACCCAACCGGCCCACCACGCCCGGCTTCGACTGACGGCCCAGGATGGAGTTCTCCCACAGCGTCATGTCGAGGACCAGGCCCCGGTCGTGCCGGTCCTCGGGGATGTACGCCACCCCGAGCCCCCGGACCTCGCCTGCCGAGACGCCAGCGACGTCGCGTCCATCCAGGAGGATCCTCCCGGCGGTAGGCGGCCGCAGCCCGATCAGCGCCTCCGCCAGCTCCCGCTGGCCGTTCCCCTCGACCCCGGCCACGCCCAGGATCTCCCCCGCGCGGACCTCGAGGTCCACTCCGCGCACGCGGTCACCGACCTCGAGGTCGTCGACCACCATCACGGCCTCACCCACCCGCACGTCGGGCTTCTCCAGGCGGAACAGCACCGGGCGGCCCACCATCATCTCGGCCAGCTGCTCCTTCGAGGTCTCGGCCGGCGTGGTCTCTCCCACGACGTGCCCTCGGCGGAGCACCGTGATGCGGTCCGCGATGGCCAGCACCTCGTCCAGCTTGTGGCTGATGAACACCACGGTCTTGCCGTCCGCCCGAAGCTTGCGGAGGTTCTCGAAGAGCTCGTTCGCCTCCGAGGGGGTGAGGACCGCGGTCGGCTCGTCGAGGATCAGGATGTCGACCCCTCGGTACAGCGCCTTCAGGATCTCCACACGCTGCTCCTCGCCGACGGACAGGTCCTCCACCCTCGCCGAGGGCCTCACCTCGAAGCCGTACGTCCGGGCCAGGTCGGCGATCCGTTCCGAGGCGTGGTCGAAGTCGACCACCGTCCCGTCCTCGGCGCCGAGGACGATGTTCTCGGTGACCGTGAACCGGTCCACCAGCACGAAGTGCTGGTGGACCATCCCGATGCCGAGCGCGATGGCCTGGCGCGGGGAGTGGATCCGGGCCTCTTCGCCTCGGACCAGGATCCGGCCGCCCTCCGGCGGATACAGGCCGTACAGGACCCGCATCAGGGTCGACTTGCCGGCGCCGTTCTCCCCGACCAGGGCGTGGATCTCCCCCTGGACCAGATCCAGGTCGACTCGGTCGTTGGCCACCACCCCGGGGAATCGCTTGGTGATGCCCTCCATGACGACGAGCGGGGCGCCCTCGCGCCCCGCTGCGTCGTACACCTCCGTCTCGGCTCTCATTCGCCTCCGGCTAGCCCTGTGGCTCCTCCGGCACCGTGATCTCGCCGGCGATGATGGCCTCCTTGGCGGCGTCCATCTCGGCCTTGATCTCGTCGCTCAGCTCGGGGTTGCTGTCGGCGTAGTCGACGCCCTCCTCGGCCAGGCCGAACACCTGGAACCCCGGCTCGAAGGAGCCATCCACCGCCTGCTGGATCGCATCGAACACGGCGGTGTCGACCCGCTTCAGCATCGAGGTCAGGATGTGCTCCTGCTGCTCCGGGTTGTCCGAAAGGACCTCGTACTGGTCGGAATCCACGCCGATCGCCCACATGTTGGCGTCGTCGGCCGCGGCGAACAGGCCCAGCCCCGACTGACCGGCGGCGTGATAGATGATGTCAGCGCCGTCGTCGTACATCGAGGCCGAGAGGGCCTCCCCCCGGGTCGGGTCGACGAAGGCCTGCGTGGAGTCGCCGATGTACTCGACCAGGATCTCGCAGTCGGGGCAGACCGACTCGACGCCGGCCTCGTACCCGGCCTGGAACTTCTCGAT
>DASQWG010000155.1:0-5369 GCA_035640375.1 Actinomycetota bacterium | reverse complement strand
GGGTCACGTGGTGTCCTACGAGCGCCGGGCGGACTTCCTCGACGTGGCCCGGCGCAACGCCGAGGACTTCTTCGGCAAGGTGCCGGCGTGGCTCGACCTCCGTCACGGTGACGTCCGCGAGGTCGCCACGACCGGGGAGACATTCCAGCGGGTGCTGCTCGACCTGCCGGAACCCCGGGCGGTCCTCGACGAGGTCGGGGCGGCCCTGGTCGCCGGGGGGATCCTGGCCACCTACCTCCCGACAACCGGCCAGGTTCAGGAGACCGTGGCCGCCATGCGGGGCGCGGGCTTCGCCGAGGTCGAGACGTTCGAGGTGCTGCTGCGCACCTGGCACGTCGAGCCCAGGAGCGTCCGGCCCGACCACCGGATGGTGGCCCACACCGGGTTCGTCACCGTGGGCCGGAAGACGTCCTGACTCAACCCGGCGTCGCCGACGGCCGAGACCGTAACCGGAGGATGGCCCGGAGGCCGGGGGTATACTCGGAAGCTCGAAGGGGGGACGGGAAGATGCCGCAGGACGCCGACCCGCGCGAGCGTATCGAGCGGTACGAGAAGGAGATCCACGAGCTCTCCACCCAGGTGAAGTTCCTGGAGGATGAGATCGGGCTCCTGCGCCGCCGTCTCCACAGCGCGCCACGCCAGGTGAAGATCCTCGAGGAGCGTCTCCTCGAGTCGAAGAGCGAGATGGCCAAGGCGCTGTCGCAGAACGAGAAGCTCGTCAGCACCCTGCGGGCCGAGCGGGAGCGGCTCGAGGCGCTCAAGGAAGAGGTCGAGAAGCTCACCAAGCCGCCGGCCTCGTTCGGCGTACTGATCGGAGAGAACGAGGACGGCTCGCTCGATGTGTTCACCGCCGGCCGGAAGATGCGCGTCAACGGCGATCCGGAGCTCGACCGCTCCCGGTTCCAGCGCGGCGCCGAAGTCATCCTGAACGAGGCGCTCAACGTGGTCGAGGTGCTCGACCAGGACCGCATCGGCGAAGTCGTCACGGTGAAGGAGCTGCTGGGCGACGACCGCGTGGTGGTCCTCGGCCGCGGAGACGAGGAGGCCGTGGCCGTGATCTCCCGGTCGCTTCGCGAGGAGCACCTCCGGCCGGGCGACCCCCTCCTGTACGACCCCCGGTCCGGCCACGTCCTGGAGCGCCTGCCCAAGGAGCAGGTCGAGGAACTGATCCTCGAGGAGATCCCCGACGTGACCTACGAGGACATCGGGGGCCTGATGGTCCAGATCGAGGACATCAAGGACGCCGTGGAGCTTCCGTTCCTGTACGCGGAGCTGTTCCGCGAGCACCAGCTGCGCCCCCCGAAGGGCGTTTTGCTGTACGGACCCCCCGGCTGCGGCAAGACCCTGATCGCCAAGGCGGTGGCCAACTCGCTCGCCCAGCAGGTCGCCGAGAAGACCGGCCGGACCGGGATCCATTCGTACTTCCTGAACGTGAAGGGGCCCGAGCTCCTGAACAAGTACGTCGGCGAGACCGAGCGGCAGATCCGTCTGATCTTCCAGCGGGCCAAAGAGAAGTCCGAGGAGGGCTTCCCGGTGATCGTGTTCTTCGACGAGATGGATTCGATCTTCCGGATGCGCGGCTCGGGGATCTCTTCGGACGTCGAGAACACCATCGTGCCCCAGCTCCTGTCGGAGATCGACGGTGTGGAGTCGCTGAAGAACGTCATCGTGATCGGGGCCTCGAACCGGGAGGACCTGATCGACCCGGCCATCCTCCGACCCGGCCGGCTCGACGTGAAGATCAAGATCGAGCGGCCCGATCAGCAGGCCGCCGCCGACATCATGTCGAAGTACATGACCGCCGACGTGCCGTTGCACGACGACGAGCTGAAGGCCGCTGGTGGGGACCCCGAGGAGGCGGTCCGGCGGATGATCGACCGAACCATCGAGCGGATGTACGCGCCCAGCGACGAGAACAAGTTCCTCGAGGTCACGTACCAGAACGGCGACAAGGAGATCCTGTACTTCAAGGACTTCAACTCCGGGGCAATGATCGAGAACATCGTGTCCCGGGCCAAGAAGGCGGCCATCAAGCGGTTCCTGGAGCACGGCGAGAAGGGGATCAAGGTCGAGGACCTGCTGACCGCGATCCGGGCCGAGTTCAAGGAGCACGAGGACCTCCCGAACACCACGAACCCGGATGACTGGGCTCGGATCTCCGGCAAGAAGGGCGAGCGGATCGTGTACGTGCGAACGCTCCTGGGCGACCACGAAGGCGAGGCCGGCCGGCAGGTTGAGCGGGTCACCCCCGGGCAGTACCTGTAACGGCCCCCGGTCCGTCCGCGTCCCGTATCCTGGCGATATGGCGATCCCCAAGGTCATGGGCATCGAGACCGAGTACGGGATCTCGGGGCCCGGCATCCCCGAGTTCAATCCCGTCCTGGCCTCCTCGCTCCTGATCAACACGTTCGCTGGTGCCCTCCGGCGGATCCGGTGGGACTACGAGCAGGAGAGCCCGCTCCGGGATGCCCGCGGGTTCGAGCCGGTCCAGGAGCGCGAGCCGACCGAGGAGGACCTCGGGCTGGCCAACGTGATCCTGCCGAACGGCGCGCGGTACTACGTCGATCACGCCCATCCCGAGTACTCGACTCCGGAGGCCGCCACGCCGCGCGACGTGGTGGTCCAGGACAAGGCAGGGGAGCGGATCCTGGAGCGCTCGCTCGAGCTGGCGCGCGACCTCCTGCCGCCCGGCGAGCGGATCGCCGTGTACAAGAACAACACCGACGGCAAGGGCAACTCCTACGGCTGTCACGAGAACTATCTCGTCGATCGGGCCACGCCGTTCTCCCGGATCGTTCGGGACCTGACCCCCTTCTTCGTCACCAGGCAGGTCTTCACGGGAGCGGGCAAGGTCGGTGTCGAGTCGAGCCGGCTCGAGGGGGCCAACGTCCCCTATCAGCTGAGCCAGCGGACCGACTTCTTCGAGGCCGAGGTCGGCCTGGAGACCACGCTGAAACGACCGATCATCAACACCCGCGACGAGCCGCACGCCGACCCGGACAAGTACCGGCGGCTCCACGTGATCATCGGTGACGCGAACATGTGCGAGGTGGCCACGTACCTCAAGGTCGGGACCACCGCGCTGGTGCTCAAGATGATCGAGGACGATGCCCTGCCGGACCTGTCGCTGGCGGGTCCGGTCCAGGCGCTCCACGAGGTCTCCTGGGATCCCGCGGTCCGATCGACGGTGCGCCTGGCCGACGGCCGCACGGCCACGGCCGTGGAGCTCCAGTGGGAGTACCTCGACCACAGCAAGCGATGGGCGAAGGAGCACGAGGACACGCCGGAGAACGCCGCGGTGCTGGAGCGGTGGGAGCGCGTCCTCGAGAGCCTCGAGGAGGACCCGCTGTCGCTCCACCGGGAGCTCGACTGGGTGGCCAAGCACCGGCTGGTGAGCGCGTACCGGGAGCGGGACGGCCTGGCCTGGGACGATCCCAAGCTCGCGCTGATCGACCTCCAGTACCACGACGTCCGCCGCGACCGTGGCCTGTACCACCGGCTCGAGGCGACCGGGAAGGTGGAGCGGCTGGTGCCGGAGAACGAGATCGAACAAGCCATGCGCGAGCCGCCGGACGACACGAGGGCGTTCTTCCGGGGCGGCTGCATCCGGCGATATCCGGACGCCATCGTGGCGGCCTCTTGGGACTCGGTCATCTTCGACGTCGGCCGGGACGCCCTCCAGCGGGTCCCCATGCGCGAACCTCTCCGCGGCACTCGCGACCACGTGTCGGAGCTTTTCGAACAGGCCGCCGACGCCGCCTCGCTGGTGGATCTCCTCCAAACGTAAGACCCGAGCGTCATCATGGGGGGCCGACGGGGGCGTCGGTGGAATCGCGCGCAGGCCCGCCGCCGACGGGCCGAGCACGTTGAAACGTAGACGCCCGGAGGCCGACCAGTAGGTGACCTGGGGCCTACAATTGGCAGGGATCCCCCCAGCGAGAGGAGGTCGGCAGCGTGCCGGAGCAGAAACGGGTCCAGAAGAAGGGCGGCGGCGCCGAAGGCGAGGCCGACGCGGGGCAGACCACGGCCGCCGAGAAGGGCGAGAAGCTCAAGGAGGAGATGGACGAGATCCTCGACGAGATCGACGAGGTCCTCGAGGAGAACGCCGAGGAGTTCATCAAGTCCTATGTCCAGAAAGGCGGGCAGTGACGCCCAACGAGTTCGGGTCCAACCCGAGCTTCTTCGACCTCGTCCGGGGCATGGGTTCCGACCCCCTCCGGGCGCCCACCGCACCCTCAAGTGAGGCCCCCACCCTCCTCCCGCCGCACGGGACGACCGTGGTGGCCCTCCGCTTCGACGGCGGCGTGATCATGGCCGGGGACCGGCGAGCGGTGGAGGGCTACAACATCGCCGACGAGCGGATGGAGAAGGTGTTCCCCGCCGACGACCACTCGGTGGTGGGGATCGCCGGGGTGGCCGCCCAGGCCGTCGAGATGGTCCGGCTGTTCCAGACCGAGCTCGAGCACTACGAGAAGGTCGAGGGAGAGACGCTGTCCCTCGAGGGCAAGGCAAACCGGCTGGGCCAGATGATCCGTGGGTCCCTCCCGCTGGTCATGCAGGGCCTGGTGGTGGTCCCGATCTACGGCGGGTTCGACCTCCGCCGCGCCGAGGGACGCCTGTTCCGATACGACGCCATCGGCGGGCGGTACGAGGAGACCGACTACAACGCCACGGGATCCGGCTCGCGCGACGCCAAGGCCAGCCTGAAGAAGCGGTGGCGGCCCGGCCTGGCCCGCCAGGAGGCCGTCGAGGCCGCGGTGGAGTCCCTTTTGGACGCGTCCGAGGCCGACACGGCCACCGGTGGTCCCGATCCGCTGCGCGGGATCTACCCGAGCGTGTTCGTCGTCACGGCCGAGGGCGTCGACGAGGTGCCGTCCGAGGAGACCCGGCTGGCCTTCGAGGCCGTGGTGGCGCGCAGAGAAGGATCGTCCTGATGGCGATGCCGTTCTACGTGGCGCCCGAGCAGATGATGAAGGACCGCTCGGACTACGCCCGGAAGGGCATCGCCCGGGGCAAGCCGGTGGTGGCCCTCGAGTACGCCGACGGAATCCTGTTCATCGCCGACAACCCCTCCACGCACCTGTACAAGATCTCGGAGATCTACGACCGGATCGCCTTCGCCGCCGTCGGGAAGTACAGCGAGTTCGAGAACCTTCGGATCGCCGGCGTGCGGCTGGCCGACGTCCGGGGGTACTCGTACGGTCGCGAGGACGTCACCGCCAAGAGCCTGGCCAACGCCTACTCCCAGGGGCTGGCCACCATCTTCACCCAGGAGATGAAGCCCTACGAGGTCGAGATCCTGGTGGCCCAGGTGGGGGAGCGGCCCGAGGACAACGAGCTGTTCCACATCCTGTACGACGGGAGCGTCA